>JACQRY010000019.1 GCA_016206275.1 Nitrososphaerota archaeon | reverse complement strand
TCGCCGTTCTGGCGACTCCTCCCTGCTGCCTGATATCGTACGGGAGCTTGTCTAGGACCATCACAGCAACTGCTCCTGCGTCCTCCGCTATCTGCGCCTGCTCGACGTTGGTGATGTCCATGACAACTCCATGCTTAAGCATGTGCGCGAAGCCGCGCTTTACGAGGGTGGTGCCCACGAGCTGCTGCCTTTTCTGCTCTTTTTTGGAAGTGATGATTACTTCCTGTGGTTCTCCTGATAGCGAAATCACGGTATGGACTCGTCTCTACGCAATATATAAGCTCCAACCTATATATCAGGCTGAAGTTAATCGTTCAAGGTAGAAGTTTTTTGCCGGATGCCCCTCTTACTAATTAAATGGTAATTACCATAAAATTATTATGCTTGGAAGCTTTTGCTTTGGTGCGATAAGTTTGCAAGTACCAAAGAGCAAAAAGGTAAGCGCCGTCGCTCTTTTCGTAGCGCTTGCTGTCGTACTTAATCTAACGATCAAGATACCAGCACCATACGCACCCTTTCTGATCTATGAGATTTGGGAGATCCCAATAGTAGCTTCATTTCTTGTCTTCGGACCATCGGTTGGCGTCACGGTCGCCGTACTCAACTTCCTCGCTCTGGAGCTCATTCCGGGCATCCTCCCTATAGGCCCACTCTACAACCTCGTGGCAATTCTTTCGATGCTACTCGGTATTAGGATTGGCCACAGGATTACTGTAAGCGCAAGAAGACGCGTCTCAGGGGTAGTAGCAGGGGCCACCCTACTCGGCGGTTTAGTTAGAGTTGTATTGATGACGTTAATGAATGCGACACTTCTCCCGCTGCCCTATCCACTAGGTTTCAACATTCCTTCTCAGGCACTTCCGGGTCTATTGGGTTTGATAGGCATCTTCAACGCAACGATATCATTGTACACGGTTCCACTATCCTACGGGCTGGTAAAAGCCGTCTCATCAAGGTACAGGGTTGGCTTGGCCTTCCCTCTTTCCGGGTCGTCCGTAAACTCCTAACGACAACCCACCACTCAGCCGGCCGTAATTGGAGGGTCCGTTGACTCATTAATACAGGAACCGTGGAAAAATCTTAGACGATGTGGGTTGGGAAAGAACAATTGAGTGGCAGTGGCTCTGTCATTCTTCTTGCACGGCTTCGGTCAGATCTATGCGAAAAGAGCGGAGAGAGGAATCTCGATTCTGGTGGCCTTCGCGTTGGGAAAAATTGGTGATCCGAACGGCATAGAAATTCTTTCCAAATTAGCGGAAGACAAAGATCGCGTGGTGAGGTGGCACATAGCCGTAGCATTAGGAGATACAGGACATGAAAGGGACATAGATATTCTTGCAAAACTTGTCGGTGATCCAATTCCCTTCGTTAGAGCACACGCAGCAATTGCTCTGTCCCAAATAGGTCATAAGCGAGGGTTGCAGTATCGTGAACGGTCAGCTAAGGATCGTATACCGCGCGTTGCCAGTATTAGCGCGCAAGCACAAGACCCTCTAAGAAAGGTTACACAGCAATAGCGTTTCCTTATTAACGCACATCTTTTAACAAAGAGAATTTAACGGAATCGTGTGCACACAAGTTTCATACGAATGGAATTACCATTCTAGTTCATGAAGTTACTGGAGCTTAAAGACAATTTTTAGAAGATACGGAAGCTGGTGTTTTCGACTGGCCATGAATGGCGCAAGCTTCATCATCTGAAGACTCTCGACGCCTAGCGGAATCATTCATCGCGGAGGACGTTCCACCTTGGGTCGCCCCCGTAACTACTGTTGTACGTTGGCCAGATCTGCTTAAGATCCCTGCACTTGGTCTCGACCATTCGATAGGCTGTAAGAATGGCGTGAGTTGCTCTCGATGACTTCGATTATTTTTGTGAGGTCCTTCTCTTCTACCACAACGTCAGCTCTCTTCTTAACTACATCTTGTGCGTTGAAGGCAATTCGCAAATCTGCGATGTTGAATAAATCGAGATCGTTGGCTCCATCGACTACTGCTACTGTCTTCTCTCTACCGAGCAACTCTCCAAAGGCCGTATCGAGTATTATCGTCTTGTTCGAGTTTACGAGAACTCCGTATCCAATCAGCTTGCCGTCGTGGAAAACGAGCTCATTAGAGAAAATGTGATCTAGGTTCAGCTCCTTCTTCACCCTGTCTGCTAGAATGGTGAATCCGCCTGATACCCCAATCAGGATGGTGCCTCTTCTCCGAAGTCGGTCCGTAGCTTCTTTGGCTCCCTTCATTAACCGTAGCTTATTAGCCACAGAGATGCAAGAATCGTATGACAGGCCCCTGATGAGTTCTATTCTCTGAGCTAGACCACGTTCCCAATCTAGCTCTCCACTAATTCCTTTCCTAGTAATTTCGCTAACTTCCCTTTCTCGACCCAACAGCTTTGCGACTTCAGGGAGGAACTCTCCATCGACAAGTACTCCTTCAACGTCGAAAACGACGATCAAACAAGAGTTCGTCCCTAATGGTCAGGTATTAAAACGAATAATGCTTCGTCATCCGAAAATTCCTTGGCTGACCGGAAGTTCGGTGGGAGATTGCTCAAAATGAATTTTCCCCTCAAACCACCTTATCGATAACCACTGACGAGCTCGCGGTCTGAAGTGTTGGTAAGTATTTGGTGGTGAGCACTGCTCTCATTTGATTCTTGACGCTAGAGAAAGACCTGGGCAGAGGCAGTTCCTCTACGAGACAAAGTTCTGGACCCACTCTGGAGAGAGAAGGGGGGAGTACGGAGGGCGCAGCTGGTGAATAGCGCATGTTTAGTGCAATTCGAACTTATTTCAATACTAAGCTGTTTGTCTAATCTTACTGTCTTTCACCCTCATGACGTGTAAGATATCTTGTCATCCCGATGAAGTTCAACGGGATGAGCGACGAATTGTGGGGGTTCATTGAGCCCCTCCTGCCTCCACGCGCTAAGGAGGGAAAGCCAAGAGCAGACGACAGGCAGACCATCAACGCCATGCTCTTCGTCCTCAAGACGGGCATACCCTCGAACGACCTACCGAAGTAGTATGGGGACGACGTCACGGCATGGAGG
>JACQRY010000242.1 GCA_016206275.1 Nitrososphaerota archaeon | reverse complement strand
GTAGTGAAAGGGTTCCTGACTTTACCATATGTCTCTTCTCGCAGCTAGATGAAGCGCGTAACCCATGGGGACGAACATTATGGCCATGAAGGCGACGATTATTAGGGTTGCGGGTAACCCGACTCCTACTGATGAGACTCCCCAAGCGTATAGAAACATTGCGATAACATCGAAGACTACGAACATGAGTAGATAGGCATAGTACTGCATCATGAAGTGAACTCTGCCCTCGCCTACAGGTATTTGGCCGCATTCAAAAGGCGCAGTTTTTACTGCCGAGGGTCTCTTGGGAGCGATGATTAGAGGCAGGATTATGGTGGGGACTACTGCCACGACAGCGAAACCAGCAAGTGCAAGAACCAGCAGAAAATCCGCGCTCATGACTGAATCAAGACGGGCTTTAACTCTGATTTAAATTCTTTTGTAGCATATTGCTGTGTTCATTTTCTGGCATGTCATCGGAGGTTGCAGGCGAGATATGGTTCAGGAGCCCGTCAGCCCTCCACAGGACTTTATACTGTCTATGGATCTAGGAGAAGACGAAGAGCGAGGTTTCAGATTACAAGCGCCCCCTTTCTTCTAGGGAAGTCTTTGTTCTCCTTGATGGAGGCTTCGAGCTGCTTCAACGCCTTATTCACTTTCATTTATATACCCCCTGAAACAGTTTCCACACCCGCGCAGGCACCAGCCACACCAAACATCACACTAACTATGCAAGAACCACCCTGGCTCAAAAACCCAGTAGAAAACCCATGACAAATTCAAGACTCCATGCAAACAAGCAGACAAAACCATGGGTCTCCAACAGAAACCCACCTAACAAAGAGTTGACAACCCCATCGCGATTAATCAACACTATCTGATTCTTCTTAAACTACCCCCTACGTCAAATTCACACCGGAGCTATCCGCCAAACCTATAGACGCCATCAGAACGCCTCGAAGACCCCTTCAGAACCTTTTAGCCACGTCGATCCTGCCTGTAAAGACGATGAAACCTCTCAACCGTACGCCGATTAACATGGCTACGATGCGAGCGAAGCCCACCTCCAAACGCTCTAGGAATATGCAGCACCTCGTGTATAATGGTCTTCTCCTTATCCGCATCGCCCAGCCCATCATAACGTTCACCTATCACCTCAACAACATAAGTGATACGGCTCCCTACCACCCTCCTCCACAGGTTGCTCAGCGCGTGAATCCTCGCCAAAGTAAACCTGCTCCTAGAACCTGAGCTCCTAACAAACCGCACCCTCTCCAAATCCACATGAGTGAAACCCAGAGTCAAAACTATTCGCCTCGCCAACTCCTCCACATCAGGCGCATCCTGATACTGAATCACCAGTAAACCAGTCCCACACGCAACGCTCGCGCTACAAGGCCAGAAAAACCACAGGTATAGCTGTAACCCTATTTACCACAAACTCTTCCCGTCTACCGATACATACTGGAGCCACCCTCAGGCCTCAGAAAGTCCCGCCCCGTTTCAACCCCCTTCCTGAGAGCCTCCTCCAACTCCTTAGCCGAAGCATCAAGCCCAGAAACATCTATCTCAAACCCCAGCATCTTGGAAAGCACAAGAGTCATAGCCTTCACCGCCCTCGGATGCGGCTTCGGCTCCCCATGGTTCACCGAAACCCTGTACCCCCCCATGCCATAATTCCTCGCCATCGCCACAACTATGGAGCTGAAATAATAAGACGGCTCATTCTCCAAAATCTTCACCCCAAACTCCTTAAGGCGACCAACAGTCCCAGAATCCGTTCCGAAACCCAAAACATCCGGCTCCACAAAAGGAGAGATAGGCGGCTCAAGAAACCTCGCGCCAACCGAATACACTTCCTTGCTCCCAAGACCCTTCGCGTGACCAAGAAGAGTCTCCGAGAACTCATACGCAAAGCTCACAGGAGAAGCATCACTCGTATACAACACAATATCCCTACCACCCCTACAATAATACCCCTGACTCTTAGGCAGCTCAGTCGTCCCATCAGCATTCACCCGCACCGCCGCAGGCATAGCGCTACAGTAAAGATTAACAAAATGCTTGAAACCAAGATGCTTAACCAAGTAGTCAGCCAACTCCCGAGCATGAGAATACAACAAAACGTAGCGCGGATCAGACGTAGAAACCGCCACAATCACCGCAGGATCCCTAAGCTCAGGCTCCTCAAGAACCTCCCAGCGATTCCACACACCCACACACTCCACAACACAAACTACTTATCTCTTCGCACACAACAACCACGCTAATCAAACAAGCAAAAACCTTCCCCAACACCCATCTACTAAACCAAGTCCTCTGGCTGCCTAAACTTCAATTCCTTAGACTCAGCAACCTCCGTCTTAACCTTCCTCCTTATGTACCACAGACCATAAAGCTTACCGCACACCGAACACTTCACGCCAGAATCACTATAGAACCTAACATCCCCTCCACATGAACACGCTCCAAACACCCCCTTATCCTCCAGAACCTCAATCTGACGGATTATTCTAGGCCTAGCCATATCGCACCCCACTGATATGATTATAACGGCGTTATATAACACTTGCGCACGACTGTTACACATACTAGGGGCGCAGGTGTTAGGTGATATCGTCTAGCGATGCTTGGAGCTATGATGGCGGGGGGAGAACGAACCCGTTCTTCATCAAAGACTGAGTTTCTTCACGAGCTCTCTTAATGGTAGCGTATGCTTTGTCGTATAGTTCTTGCCTGCTCAACCGTTTGCTGGCTACGCCTTCTTCTATGGCTTTCAAACCTACTGCGGTAGCCTCTCTAGGGTAAACTTCCCAATCATCCATTGTTGGAATCAGATAGTCCTCTCTTAATCCTCTGTCTTCAGCGACTTTGGCCAGCTCTATGGAGGCAGCTATGCACATGGTATCGGTGATTGTATTGGCCCTCACATCTAGAGTTCCGCGAAAGATTGCTGGAAACCCCAGTGAGTTGTTTATCTGGTTCGGAAAGTCGGAGCGGCCTGTTGCTACAATTGTGGCACCTGCTTCAGATGCCTCCCAAGGCCATATTTCAGGCACAGGGTTGGCGCACGCGAACAAAATGGATTTGTTGGCCATCTTGGATACCCATTCCTTCTTGATTACGCCCGGACCGGACTGGGACATTGCGATTACCGCATCCGTGCCTTTGAGGGCCTCAGCTATCCCTCCCTTTCTTCCTTCAGCGTTGGTAGTCAAACACATGTCCCACTTGTAGGGATCCTCGTTCTTGACGTCGGTTCTGCTGGGATTGAGTATGCCTTTGCTGTCCACCATGATGATATGCTTCTTGTTGAGGCCTGCGGTGACAAGGAGCCTAGCAATGGCCATGTTGGCTGCTCCAGCGCCATTCATTGCGACAGTAACCTGACTAATCTTCTTGCCTACGACCTTCAAAGCGTTGATGAAGCCGGCTGTCACCACTGCTGCGGTGCCCTGCTGATCGTCGTGGAACACCGGTATCTCTGAGGTTTTTCTTAGCTCTTCGAGGATCCTGAAGCATTTGGGTTTCTCAATGTCTTCGAGGTTTATTCCACCAAAGGTGGGTGCGAGCCACTTGCAAGCGTTGATTATGTCCTCCTCTTTTCTGGTGCCGAGGGCTAAGGGGACCGCGTCCACGCCGCCCAAAAACTTGAAGAGGAGAACTTTACCTTCCATTACAGGTAGCGCGGCTTTCGCGCCAATATTGCCTAATCCTAGAACTCTGGTTCCGTCTGTAACTACAGCTATTGTATTGCCACGGTTCGTGTATTCAAAGGAAAGTTCCTCGTCTTTGTTAATAGCTTTGCATGGTTCAGCTACACCTGGGGTGTACCATATTGCAAAATCGTTAAACGACTGAATGGCGGCTTTGGGGACAACCTCGATCTTTCCATGATAGAACTTATGGTACTTGATTGCCACCTGCGCAGGTTTTGCAGCTTTCTCCAAGAGTTCTTTTTCATTGGGCATGAGAAATCCTGTTCGCCGGGTCAAAGTCGGCCGGTATTTAAGCTGCTGGTAGAAGCATTACACGAATTGATTTGTTATTTAGCGATCGTCGAGCATCGGAGCAAGGTTGTAAACTAAGAATTTCTTACGACTTTCAACATATCCATCAGCTTGATATCCATTCCGTAACGTTTGTCATTGGTCTTCATATGCCAGAACATCGACATAAGACCAGGTAGCTGTGAAAATAGGCTGAATCTGCCCTGAATCTTGGCTTTGATGAAGTTGAAGACATCTTGATAGATCCTGAATTTGCTGAGCACCTCTGCTCTGTAGTTGGCCAAGTCGCCCAGGTTGTCAGCCAAGAGATCCGCGCATTGAAGACTAGGGATTATGCCTTCTCCTAGAAGAGGGTAGACGGAGCCGATGGATTCACCTACTCCCACCACTTTTCCTTCGAAGAAGGGTTCGCACTGGCTTGGAGGAGTGATCCTGACCGGTCTGCCAACTTTCTTCAATACTTCACACTTGTTGTCTTTGATGAAACGGTTCAGTTCCTCATTATGCGTCCTATGGTAGTCGCCGCCACCTATGTGAGCGTAACCATTCTCTAGAGGGAAATACCAGAAGTACCCGCTCAATCCACTGAGAGGTTTAATGTAAAAATCATCGTAGGGATGTTCACTCATCTTAACTTTGTACTGGACGCAGGGTATCATAATGTCTTGCTTAATCCTAGGGAGAAGGGGTCTAGGTAGCCCTGTGGCATCCACTATCATGTCAAAATCCTCGTTAAGAAGAGTTTGACTAACCTGCTTGCCTAAGACCATTTCAGTGCCCTTCGCCATTGCCATTATGAAGGCGCGCTTGTCGAAGGTACACAAGCCCTTTAGCTTGATGCCTATGGGATCTTTCTTATTACCCATGTCGACAAGCATTTCTCTGCCGTCGAAGAGAACGAAATCCTCGAAGTTGAGGCCGCAGTCTTTTGCAAACCGGTTTATTCCATGGCGGCTAGTGCCCCATGCGCATACCGCGTCAAACTTGTCCTCGGAGAGCCTGTCAAAGCCCACTACATTATGAGCGTCGCGGAGTCTGGAAGCGAGGTAGGAGCCCGCTACGCCCATACCTACTACTGCTATGTTCAACCTCGCTCTAACTCCCCCGTGTGTTAGGCTTCAAATCCTTTAAACCTTTTGAAAATGTTCAGCGGAACAGAGCCAATTTCCTTTTAGTCTGTATCCGTTTCTTAGGTTGGCGGGTTTCTGTTGGGGACCCGTGGTTTTGTATGCTTGTTTGCATGAAGTTTTGAATTTGTTTATGATTTTTCTACTGGGTTTTTGAGCCACAACTGGTAGTTTGCATGCGTAGGGCGAGGTGGAGATGCCGAGGTTTCGGAAGTTGGAGTCGTCGTCTGGCGGTAGAAAAGCTCCGGCGTAAAATAGATCTATAGGGGGTTTAAAAAGAATCAGATAGTGCTGATTGAATTCAATGGGGTTGTCAATGATTTGCTGGTTTCTGCTTTGGGGTCGTCATAGT
>JACQRY010000246.1 GCA_016206275.1 Nitrososphaerota archaeon | reverse complement strand
CTTTGTGATCCTCCTCTGATGAGTATGGAGACGGCTTTGGGGTTCTTGCATCCTTCCACGAAGACCCACTTATCCTCCTCAACCTTCCTTTCCTCGACGAGGTCAGCGTGGCCAAGATCCTTCGCAGTCAAATCCTCGATGTTAGTAACGATTCTTCCTCCTGTCGCTTTAGCTAGCTTAGTCATATCGCTCTCCTTAGCTCTTCTCACCGCGAGGACGCCAGCTTTAGCTAGGAAGTGTTGTGCCATGTCGTCTATGCCTTTTTGGCATACAAGCATATTGGCGCCTGCAGCCTGAATCTGATCCACCATGGATTTCAGCATCGATGTCTCCTCATCAAGGAACTTCTTGATCTGTGAAGGATCATTGATCCTGATCTCGGAGCTGAACTCCGTCTTCTCTATCTCGAGTGGGCAGTTGAGCAGTGCTATCTTTGCTTTTTGGATTCTCTTCGGCATGCCTGCGTGAACAACCTCTTTATCCAACACAATACCCCTGATCAGCTGTGTGTCCGTCAGAGAAGCGCATGACTTCTTCTCGACTTTGACGTTATCAATGTCGACGCTGTAGCCTGACTTGGTCTTCTCCGCTACTTGCAGTAAGGCGTCTACAACCAGGTCTGCGAACCGGCTGCTTTCGTCCACGACGAACTTGGTCTGCATGCTAGTTCTCCCTATTTTGACCAGCCACTCTTTATCGTCAGCAGGGATCTTCTCAGCGATCCTATTTAGGATGACAAGAGATTGATCTGATGCCTTCCTGTAGCCGTCCACTATCACGGTGGGATGCACGTCTTTAGTTATGAGTTCTTCAGCTTTGTCTAATAGGGCTCCGCAGAGGACTACGGCTGAGGTGGTGCCGTCGCCTACTTCACTGTCGGTAGCCTTTGCTACTTCGACCAGCATCTTGGCTGCAGGGTGCTGAACATCAATCTCCTTCAGCATAGTGGCACCATCATTAGTGATCGTTACATCGCCCAGACTATCCACAAGCATCTTATCCATGCCCCGTGGTCCCAGCGAAGAACGAACAATCTCAGCTATTAGTTTCGCGGCCATTATGTTGTTGCGTTGAGCAGACCTGCCCTTTGACTCGCTGCTTCCTTCCTTCAGGATTAGTATAGGTTGACCTCCTTGTGCTGACATCATTCATCACCTCTTAATCCATATCTCCGCCTTCGCCACCCGGCGGCATGCCTTTTCCGGGACCGCCAGGCCTGTCCATCTTACCTACTGCGATGACGTCATCGACTCGCAGAATCATGTTAACGGCCTCGGTTGCAGCCTTAATCACCTGCTCCTTGACCGAAAGTGGTTCGAGGACTTGCAGCTCATATTGGTCACGAATCTTTCCTTCAAATGGATCTACGCCGTACCACTTCTTGCCCTCAGCGTGTCTTGCTCTAAGCTCGACTTGGGCGTCGATGGGGTTCATACCTGCGTTCTCAGCCAACGTGATGGCTATCGATTCGAGGGCTTCGGCGAATTTTTGTGCGGCGAGCTGCTCCCTGCCACTAAGCTTCTCTGCCCACTTCAGGACTTGATGCGCGGCTTCCGCTTCAGAGGAACCTCCTCCGGCTACGATCGCAGGTTTCTCAAGAACGTCTTTGACTACCATTAACGCGTCATGCAAGGAACGTTCACCCTCGTCTACTACTCTTTGTGATCCTCCTCTGATGAGTATGGAGACGGCTTTGGGGTTCTTGCATCCTTCCACGAAGACCCACTTATCCTCCTCAACCTTCCTTTCCTCGACGAGGTCAGCGTGGCCAAGATCCTTCGCACTAAGATCCTCAAAATTGGTACTCACTCTACCGCCGGTAGCTTTAGCTAGTTTTGTCATATCGCTTTCTTTGACTCTTCTCACAGCCAGGATGCCCGCTTTAGCCAAGTAGTGTTGAGCAACGTCGTCAAGGCCCTTTTGACAGATGACTACGCTTGCGCCAGCAGCCTGTACTTTGTCGACCATGCTTTTGAGCATGGAGTTTTCTTCGTCTAAGAACTTCTTCATCATTTCAGGATCGGAGATGTTGAGCTTGGCGTCAAACTCGGTTTTTTCGATTTCGAAGGGAGCGTTGAGCAAAGCAATCTTTGCTTTCTCGACTTTCTTCGGCATGCCTGTGTGAACAACCTCTTTGTCCAACACAATACCCCTGATAAGGGAAGTGTCCCTCAAGGAGCCTCCGGCCTTCTTCTCGACCTTTATGTTGTCTATGTCAACCTTGTATTTTTCTCCTTGTTTTTCGGCCACTGATAGCACGGCATCGGTAGCCAAGGCGGATAGTTCGGTTGAGTCTTTGGACACAAGCTTGCTGGACATGCTTGTCTTTGCAACTTTGATAAGGTAGTCTCTATCTCCAGGTGTAATTTTTACCGAGAGGGCCTGCAGCGTTTCCAAGGCTTTGGTGGCTGCTTTTCTATATCCGTCTACGATAACTGAAGAATGCACATCTTTGCCGATGAGCTCTTCGGCTTTTTCTAAGAGGGCTCCAGCTAGGACCACAGACGAGGTGGTGCCGTCGCCTACTTCGCTGTCGGTAGCCTTTGCTACTTCGACCAGCATCTTGGCTGCAGGGTGCTGAACATCAATCTCCTTCAGCATGGTGGCACCATCATTGGTGATGGTGACGTCTCCGAGGCTATCCACAAGCATCTTATCCATGCCCCGTGGTCCCAGCGAAGAACGAACAATCTCAGCTATTAGTTTCGCGGCCATTATGTTGTTGCGTTGAGCTTCTCTTCCTCTTGTCTGGCTGCTACCTTCTTTTAGTATTAGGACGGGTTGTCCTGTTGAGG
>JACQRY010000245.1 GCA_016206275.1 Nitrososphaerota archaeon | reverse complement strand
CACCTGGAACATACGTCTACCACTGCGATCCTCACCCGTATATGACTGGGACGATAATAGTCGAATAAGCGGGGCCCTATGAAGAGGCCTCGCCTCACCTTTTTTCTAAATTTTTTTCCGGTACCAACCAATCCGACAACGCAACCTCATTCGTGTTGCCTAAGGGTCTGACATTTACGATACCCCTCTCGGCGAACCTTGCTATGATCCTATGAGTCCTTAATCTACTGAGCTCAGCCTCCTTCGAAACATGTTTTTGAAGATATTTACCACCATGCGAGACAATGACGTTCAGCACCTTCGCCTCGTCAGGCTTCATAGTCTTGATCAAGGTTGAATATCGGTCCTGCTGCAGAACCACACTCGATTTCCTTTCTGGTTGAATAATAGCGGAGGAGAGTCTAATCTCTGGAACCGCAAGAAAGTATGCTAATCCGACGACACCTACAATCAGAATAGGGAGGAATACGAGGGGAAGAGACATGAGGTAGGGTGGAGAGACACTTCCGGTTTGAGCCATTGGGTTGGCCGTGCCCATCATCCTGCTCATCATATCAACCATTGACTGGGTAGCCAGCGGAGCACTGTATGTGACGATGTAAAGGTAGAATGACGCTGCCAGACCTATGACAGATCCCGCGACTACTATGGCGAAGACCGCAGCTCTGTTCATGACTACACGCCACTACTCCAGGCCTATTTAGCTCCTTGCTCCGTAGATGGAGTAGACTATAGCTATGAGCCCCAATGCCACAATTACAGATTCAACTGTATGGGCGCCGAAGAGGTCGAAGGCGAGGAACTCGAACAGTACGCCTTCGATTACCACTCCAATGGTGATGAGCATGAAACCTAGCGAGAGGAACAGCATGGCACTACTATGATTCTGGCGGTGGCTTTTGAAGCTCAAGTAAGTTATTATCAAGCCCAATGCGACTATCAGTATCCTAATCAAAACCAGCGAAATGTGAAATGACATTACTTCACCTTCCTGAGGGAAGACCATAGGCGGTAGAACTTACTAGCATCCTCTTCTCTTGGCTCAACTTCGAGCTCCACTGCGTTCCCATTAAGATTTAGGCTTATGCTTTTCACTAAACTTCTGTAAAGCTCATATCGCTTCCCATCTTCGGTTATCACACTTCTCTCAATACCCATCAGCCCAGCTTCGATCAGATCATGAATATAGCGGTACGCAGTACTCAGCGGTATAGAGCACTCTTTACTTAGGGTGGATACTGGCTTCGCCTCATGTGCAGTGCTCAACAGGATGCGCCTCATATTCTCATCACTTAGAGCCTTCAGTAGTCTGCTCTTCAACTCCTCGTCTGATAGGCGCATCCACTTTAAGCTCAACTCCTCGTAATATATATGCAGGCATCAGATCCATCATAACCAATGCGTCTCTACGCTCACTGAGCAGTTGAGACTTGTCAACGTGCATGATATGATCCTTAGATAGTCCTAGCCTATTGAAAGGCACTAACTTCTGCATCGCGGTGCGTAGCGCAAGTCTAAAAAGGCCAATAATTGCGTGCAGTCGTTTCTTAAAGTCTGAGAAATGTATACTTTGTATAAATTTTCCTGCACGTACTAGAATGCAAGAGGAAAGATAGGCATGAGTGGAATTAGTGGAAACGCGCTTGGCGGTATAGCCGTTATAGTTGCGATCATGTCAAGTCTATTCGTAACCTTCAGCAACCAAGCTGAGCTCAATGATCTGAGGAATGATATAGGAGCGTTGAGAGACGGATTAGAGAACCTTGAGTCCAGGACCTCTCCCGTAGAAGCTTCGCCGCAGGAGGGCGAACATGGAGAAGAAGAACAGATGGAGGCAACTGTCGAATTCACTCTTCAGACTACTTTTGGAGAAGGGGGCTTAGCTTTCGTTGGGGCTGGAGGCGAGATTGCTGGAAAAAATAATCCTATGCTCCAGGTGAATCGTGGTGACATTGTAAAGATCACCATAGTGAACAATGATGGTATTGAACACGACTTCCAGATCGCAGAATTAGGAGTCCACGCCCAGCACGTAAGAACAATAGGAGAGGAAACAAGCGTCACATTCAAAGCGGAAAGAGAAGGCGAATTCTCCTACATCTGTAGCATCCCAGGGCACAAAGAAGCCGGAATGGAGGGTAAACTAGTCGTCTTAGAAGCCGGCGCAGAACACACCAGCACCCAAGCAACATCTACCCTGGACATCAAACACATAGCCAAAGATCCCACACAAATCCCACCGCCAATAGCCAGAACACAGCCCACAACCGTCAAAATAACACTTATCGCCCAAGAACTTACAGCGGAGATCGCTGATGGTACCTCCT
>JACQRY010000244.1 GCA_016206275.1 Nitrososphaerota archaeon | reverse complement strand
GGCTACGCACAGGGCGGTCGCGCGGAAACTCGCAGAACTGGAGTAGCGGATTGAGAGCCACGACGAACACATTAAGTCTCAGGTCAATTGTATCCGCCAGATTATGAAGCCGCCGGAGCCCAATTAACGAAAGATCGGCTTTATCGTCAGAGAAAGGGCCGCAAAATACGGGAGGGCGGAAATGAGCCCGAGGCGTTAAGGACGTCTTTCCTTTTCATCTTTCCGCTTTCATACTTCATCCTTGTTTGTTGTCCCTGACCTTCTTAACTGTTGCCTATTGCCTACCGCCTAACGCCTGTTCGTATTGCCTGTTGCCTTCTTAATAAATTTGCCCTATTTTGCGCGAAGCTAACTTCGGCTGGGTTTCCTGATCCGGTCACATCTTTGATACCACACCATCGCCCGGACTGGATCTGGCAGCTGAGTATCGATGATTTTCAAGTAGAGCAATAATATGTAAGGCCACAGCATTAGGCTCAGATTTGTAAGTAGTTGACAGATTTGATATTCTTGCGCGTCAAAGCCTAATGCGCTATTATAAATACTTAGGGCAAATGAATTTGCAAACCATCGAAATGAGGGGATGAATGGGCGAGAAAACGGATGAACTAATATTAGATAGGCTTAATAAAATCCTTAGGATTCTAGCAGCAATCGCCACGAAGGAGATGAAGCAGCGAAACCAAATTGCTCTTTTGAGCCAAGCCGGTCTACAACCAAAGGACATCGCCGACTTGCTCGGTACGAGTAGCAATACCGTTAGGGTTGAGCTTGTAGCGTTGAGGCGCACGAGGGGAAGGAAAAAATACGAATGACGAGGCCGAAAACTGGCTAATTATTGGAGTGAATAGATATGAGTAAGAGAGAGACAAGGAAGAAGGATGAAGCAGTGGAAGTTCTTAAGAACCTCCTCATTGTGGAATTGGCGAAGGCCGGTGTTCAGCAGTCGGACATTCGAAGAATAGTCAGCGTTGACATGGCTCGCGTGAATAATATCGCACGCTTTTTCAAGAAGAAAAGAATGCGGAGCCAAACAGACTAGGTAGCAGACATGCTTAAAGCTTGCCGCTTTAGTCCCGGAGAATAGGAGGAAGCTATGAAAGACCATTCACAAGAAGATTTAGAAGCTATTAAACGACTACTTGTGGTACTTCTTCTAAAACTTGGAGCAACGTCCGAGGAGATTGGCCTAGCACTACATATGCACCCTGGTGCTGTTCGAAAAATGATTCCCACGACTAAAGTAAAGAAGATAGAAATGGCAACAACGAGTGACCGCTGATGCCTATAGCCGTTTCCGATTCCCGGTCTAGTCCCGCCGACCAGATTGCACACGCAGTTAAGATACTCGGGAGAGCCGAGCAACGCACTGTTGTCTTCGAAGCCATTTATCGCGGGAAGCAACGGATAAAGACTGTCGCGGAAATTCACCGCGCCACTGGGCTCTCCCGGAAACGTGTACTCGAAGAGGCCAGAAAGTTAGTCAAAAATTTGTTGGTGAGTCAAACAAAAAAAGATGGAGATACGTCCTATGAGAAGGACTCCTTTTACGACGCACAGAAGGCGAAGATCCTGTCATTGGCTAAAGATCCCAAAAAGCTGGCAAGATTTCCAACCAAAGTCACTCCTCGTCCAGTGGGGAGTCCTCACGTTCTCATAAGGATTCCCCGTCAACGTGTCTGTGCACAGTTTATAACAATTGATGACGTTGAATCATTTTCGAAGGTTCGCAAACAACATGGTACGTCAGCGCCTATTCCTATGCTAGAGGCGAAATTCAAGGAGGGTATAAAACGAATTCTTAGGGAGCGGGGGCATTTTAAGGATTGGGGTGGTGAGAGAAACGACCTGTTAACCACCCGCCTCAGACTAAAAGGCAAGCGAAAGGCTGCAGCTTTCGCGTTTAAGGGTAGGGGTCGCAGGGGAAAACTTACTCCGGCAAAAATGGGAAAGAACGGTGACCAAATTCAGAGACTATTCCGGAGTCCGGCAGACGTCTTTCTTGTGCAATACTGGGACCAGATTGACGAGAGTGTTATAGAGCAGATGGGTGAATTTGCTAAAGCAAAGTCAGTTGGAGACTCTAAGGAAATCTTTTATGGCGTTATTGATGGACAAGATTCAATTCGAATTATTAAAGCTTACCCTGATGCTTTTTCACATTGAAACGCTACGAGGGAAGCCATATTCTAGGACGACATTGGGGTTTCATGAAGGAGAACAATTATGGTTAGGAAAAAGGAGAAAGGCGAAGATCACGGGCTGCCCAGTCTGGCTTTGGTATTCGGCTATATCGCCGTGAAAGAGCTGCAGCGGCTTGAGGATCGTATAGACATTCTCAATCGCCTAGGCTACGGAAACCTTGAAATCGCAAGAATCTGCGGACGCGACCCGACAGTCATTGCCACCCTCAAGTCTAGACTGAAAAGGAGAAGGCGAGGAAGGAGAAGAGCATGAACAAAGAAATTCCCGATGACAAGAAGATCATTCGACTCATGTTGGCCTATCTTTGTGTTGCAAAGGAGGCTGAGGCAAGCCTCGTTCGAAAGGTTGAAATTCTGAAGAGATTTGGGCTCGCCGACAAAGAGATCGCAACTGTATGTATGAACACGATTCAGTCTGTCCGAAACGCACGGCAGATACTGAAGAAGAAACCGCATGCCAAGAAGAAAACGAAATAAAATTTACCGCCTCCTTAGAATTCCACAGGATTATTTTGAAGCGATTGAATTCGGTAACATCTTGTTTCCCCCGCTTTATCAGTTCGAAAATGGACTTAGGCTCGTAGTAAATAAGTTCCTTACTACCTGTTATGGGACTGACTGGTGGGAGATCTCCTTGAAAGCCCGGTTGCCTGAAATCCATAAGTACGCCGAGGACCAGGAGCAGAGGCGGCATTCAATGCCGTGGATAGGTGCGTCTGCGAGAGTGCCTGTCCTCCGCATCCATTTGATAACGCTCGGCCAGCTTGAGGAAATCGTAAAGGCATACCGATCGGATTGTATCCCAGACCTTTTCCCAACATTGGAATTTTTTCTAGGTCACATGGACGTAATCAAAAGAGTGCGGAATTTGTATTCTCACATGTTTCCTTGCATAACACGATCCGATTGCCAGGTTGCAAAACGCGAGATTACAACGCTGGCCACGCACATAAATGCAAGACTATGAACCCGTAAGTTGAGCAGATATTAAAAACACATCTTTACGGTAAGAGAACAAACGACTTTAACGGCAGAACGGAGGTCGCAATGGCAAACAAGAAAAACGAGGACCCAATGCTGAGGGAACTCCAGTAAATTAGAAACTTGATGGTTTTGTCGGTGATCAAACAAGGAGCCACTTCAGATGAGATCAATGCTGTAATTGGGGGAAATATCAGGGATAGCTTTCCTATGAGAAAGTTTAAGCGTGGCATTGTACTTGTGGCGAACAAACAGTAATTAGGCAAGAGCCGTCTTAACTTAGAAGGGAAAAGGGGACGCGAGCCTTTTTCTTGGGCTTCGTTGTGGGATTCAGCTCTGGGAAGCTGTCGTCCCGGTGACGAAACGGGTGACCGCCACGCTCCGCTCGAACAGGGGAGTGGCTTGTACCAGGCTTTTATATTTTGCTTTTCAAATGGGAACTGCCGGGGAAAGCAAATAGGAGTGGAAGTCTGAGG
>JACQRY010000240.1 GCA_016206275.1 Nitrososphaerota archaeon | reverse complement strand
TCCTTCGTCTGGGGACCTCTTTTAAGGAGGATCTCCTTGCTCCATCGGCCCGCGCAACAGAAGCATTCGTAGTCAGAATCCCTCTGCTGTGAGGTGAACAGGGGAGAGCCACATCGAGGACAATTTGGCACATCGATCATTCGTACATGAATAGATGTTCTATTTATCCTCCAACCTCCTAGGACCGTGGACAGGGAATCCACACTTCGGCTTGGTTTCCGAGGAAGTCGGGAGAGCCCTAGTCCTGAACTTTTTGGCGGAGTGCATCAATTCTATGATCGCATATTGACGACGCTGACACTTTGCAGAGGTCGCTACTGGAAGCAGACTTGTATTCAAGATAGGCTCAAAGAGTTAGTCACCTCAGCGATGAAAAGACTATTATTTTAGCGGAGAGCGCCCTTGTCAAGATTGATATAATGGTTTTGAAGGTTTGCGATAGCTTCTTCAACAAGAAGCGGCGGTTTGAGCCCATTACCCCCGGGCGGGTCAAGATGTTCGTGTGCGGTCCAACCGTCTATGACCATTTGCACTTGGGCCATGCGCGAACACTTGTAGCCTATGATGTAATGGCGAGATATCTTACTGCAAGAGGCTACCAAGTCTTTTTCATCATTAATGTTACAGATATTGACGATAAGATCTTCGAGAAGGCCAAGGAGGAAGGAACCCACTATACGAGTCTGGTCGAGAAATATGTGCGAGAGGCTAAGGGAGACTTGGATGCCCTAGGAGTAAGTACCGTTACGGCCTTCCCGAGAGCCTCGGAGTATTTGGATGAGCTTATCAAACAGGTTCAGGGCCTTCTGCACAAGGGATATGCCTATGTTTCTGAGGGCAACATCTACTTTGATACCGCTAGGTTCAGTGAATTTGGTAAGCTTTCTCATCAAAGCAAACTTGAGTTGAAGCTGAAACGCTTGGATATCGATCCGGCAAAGAGGAGTCAAGAGGATTTTGTTTTATGGAGGAGTAGAGATGTTGAGGAGCCGACTTGGCCGAGTCCTTTCGGTAGAGGCAGACCGGGGTGGCATATTGAGGATACTGCCATCACCGTAAGCAATTTTGGTCCCCAGTATGATATTCATGGTGGAGCTGAGGAGCTGATCTATCCTCACCATGAAGCTGAGATCGCTCAGGCTGAGGCGTTGACGGGGGTTAAGCCGTTCGTCAGGTATTGGCTTCATACGGGTCTTCTATATGTGGATGGAAGGAAGATGTCCAAGTCTTTGGGGAACTATTTGACGGTTAAGGAATCTGTGAAGCGATATGGCGCTGATGCTTTGAGGCTTTACATTGCTTCTCATCATTACCGTCGACCAGTGAACTTTCATGAAGCAGGCTTAAAGAAAGCGAAAGCAAGCCTCAGGATTATTGAAGGGGCTTTCCAGAGGCTTGAAGACTTGAGGGATCAAGGAGTGGACAATGAGCAGTCTTGGGTTTTGCAGCGCGTGAACAAGTATGCCCGGGGTTTTTGCGTGGCTATGGATGATGACTTCAATACTCCAATCGCGTTGAAAAATCTTGTCTTGATTGCAAGAACTTTGAATGGTTTAAGTGACTATGCTTTGAGAAAGACGTATTCAGCAAATATTCTGGAAACATTTAGGTCTTTAACGTCAATTATTGGAGTGCCTTCAACTCGTAGTGTTAAGGTTCCATTGAAGATTGCATGTAAGTAGAGAACTCGGTTTGAAGAACTGCGGTGAAGAAAGATATTGGAGATGAGAGAACTGGAAGAATGGAGGCTTATGGAGGAGAATGAAGAGGAGTTCTTTTCATTGTGGTGCAACTCCGAGAGCCGCAAGGATGCTTTGGTTCTGTGGAATAGGAGTTTTCGAGGTGACCCTATCTTCAACCATGCCACCAGAGTCGTCTGCAACAAGAAGGAGGCGAGGAGCCTTGTGAAACAGATTTCCAACAGACTTAGAGCCGAGGGTGTCCCGCCTTGTTTCTATGTGTCACCTCTTACTAGGCCGGTCGAATTCGGTGATCTATTGGTTTCTGATGGGTTTCATTTACTTGATCAGATGAGGATCATGAGATTTCGAGGTGGCGCCGGTAATGCGGATAAGGGAATTACTGTGGAGAAAGTCAATGAATCTTCTGTCTCTGCGTGGGCAAAGATCTACATGGAATCGTTTGATATCCCCCCAGATTGGAGGGATGAGGTGTTGAAGCGTTATTCCATAATAGTATCTGATCCACATGTCGCGCTGTACTCCGCTATTTACCGTGGTCAGGAAGTGGGCTGCCTTTCGCTCTACTCGAAGGGGGGTGTTGGAGGGGTTTACTGTGTGGGTACTGTTCCCAGGTGGCGTAGGCGTGGTGTTGCTTCAGCCCTGATTGGGAGAGCGGTGGCGGATTCTGAACTCCTGGGCAATGAAATATTGTGTCTTCAGACTTTTGACCGGGACAGGTTGGAGGACTTCTACGTGTTGAACGGTTTCCGAACAGTCTTTGCTCGCAGCATCTACCTACAGGATTAGACTCTTTTGCTCCGACTGACTTCTCCTATGCTTATATGGTGAGAGTTCACCAGCGGGTCGGGTGCGGCTCGTATGGTAAAACTCTCGTATGAACCCTACAAGGAGATAGTTGTGAAGGAGTATATTTATTATCCTAAGCCAGAGACTCTTGCATCGGTTCTAGCTGCTTACGTTTCTACTGGACATCCGGGTGTGTTGTTGTGGGCGGAGGGAGTAGTGTTTCTGCCTGTTCCCTTGCCTCCTGAGACAGAGGAGCTGGTGAACCAGTTCCTGGAGGGGAAGCTTTACTGGTCTTCTGTAGCTTTCACGTCTATGCCTGTTTACCAGTCTTCCATCAGGGTTTACGGAGTCGAGATACCGGTGATCGACATCAACTTCAACTCCAACATGAAGGATGCTGCCGTGTGGTTGAAAAGCAGAATTCCTGAGCGCAGCTAAGCGACTGATAACGTAGCTTAAGATTCTTGTTACCTGAAGAAAAATAGGATAGGCGACGCGACGTCGGGTCAGCGCGCCTCTTCCTTCAGTGCGCCTAGAAGACTTTGTCTTCTAGATTAATCTATTCGGTGCTTGAAGCACCCTGTCCGTCTGAGGCTGACTCGACTAGTTGCCCGTTGGCAAATCTGTTTCCGACTTGCGTGATCCTGACCTTGGCCTTCTGACCGGTCTTTGCGTTTGCAACGAAAATAACGAAGCCGTCGATCTTGGCTACGCCGTCTCCACGCCGACTGGTTTCCGTAATAGTGACCTCGTATTCCTTGCCTACTTCGACAGGTTTAGGTTTGAATGACCTGTATCCGCCATAGCCGCCGCCTTGTCTGAAGC
>JACQRY010000241.1 GCA_016206275.1 Nitrososphaerota archaeon | reverse complement strand
GTTCAGTATAGGCTTCAGAGGTAGCCTTGAAGATCCCAACAATACCTGAAATGGGTTTAGTTACATATAACATAATCATATCACCCCTTTGCATCTGTTGTAAATTTCTCCGCGAATACTCCCGGCAATTTCGATGCAATGAATAGACCTGTCTCTTTGTTACCATTTCCCAATTCTGGTGACTGACGACACAAAGCCACCACCGTGCAGCGTTCATGCAGGTCTTAGGATTTCACTTGCCTCTTCAAGTAGTTTCTGTTGATAAATTCCGTGTTTCCTTAGCCTCTCGACTGCGACCTTACAGTAACCCTCATCAATTTCAACACCCACTCCTATTCTGTTGGTTTCAAGGCAGGCCATTAAAGTCGTTCCGCTTCTCCGCCGATAATATCGTAAATATCATTACGCGGCATCCCTAGAAACCTCTCTCCGTCGTTTGATAGCACATCTTCAATTGCTGTGAACAAAGATACTACGTATATCATCTTCGACTCTCAAATTTGAGCTGCATAAGGTCGAAGAGCAGATCATCGAAAGGTCTTACTCGCTTGCAATAGCCATTTTCATTTCTGCGTGAATCAAAGATTCTTGTGCTCTGTCTCTGATAACCAGTCTGCTTGGAATCTTCAAGGATTTCGAAGAATTTCGCCACATCCTTCTCTAATGAGTTTGAAGAGCTTTCGTATTGGTTCATCAGGTATGTTGAATCCATAAAACTCTCCACCAGTCTTCTTACTTTGTTCCCATTCTCGCATGTCTTGAGTTCGTTGAACTTATCTTCCGTCGCGAGGAAAAATTTTGCGCCATGATTTCGGAGTGCCTTCGCCCAAAATGTTGATTCTGTCTCCCTACCATGAAACGAGACTTTGCAACTAATTGTCGCAAGGTGACATCTCTTCTTTACAAAGCCTGCTCCATCTCTCTGCCCATAGTAGACCAAGACATCAGTATCAGGCAACATCATATCATATCGCTGGTCGCACGGATTCTGCATAGGCATCTTGGCGAACTCTAAAACTTCTTTGAATGAAGAATCTCGGCGGATCAAGTCGTTAAGTTGCTTGAGGTTGACAGCGTATATTTCCTCACGGTTCAATGTTCCGTTAATGGCACGGGTGACGTAGCCCTCAAACCTCCTGCCTACGGTAGTTCTCAGCGACTGCGCTTCATTATCGGTCTTGGACGGCGGGGTAGCGATAGTCATGGGACACTACCTGCTATATTTCTCCAACCCATGTGGAGCAACCTCGATTTTCTCTTGCTTGCGAACATCGTCAATCCGCTTCTCTGCCATCTGGCAATAGTGTCTCGAGATATCTATGCATATGAAGTGTCTCTCTGTTTTGAGCGCGACAACACCGACTGTCCCCGATCCAGCGAACATATCTAGAACGATGTTTCCTCGATAAGTGTAGTATTTGATTAACCGATAGATTAGCTCTTCAGGGAAGGGTGCGGGATGGCCGTTCTTCTTGGAGTGCGGACTGATGTTCCAAAAGCCATCCGAGAAGCTCTTGAACTCATCTGCCGTGACGTCAATGTCTTCTTTCTTACCTTCAAGATATGGCGAATTTTTGTGGAAGACATAGACGTATTCCCATGACGGAATTATATGTGGATTAGATGGGCTTTTCCAGCTTCCCCATGCGGTATTACGACCCATGTTCTGTTTATACCATAGAATCTCCGTCCTCAGTGTAAACCCGACCTCCTTGACATCTCTAACCAAGTTGTGATGAATCTCCTTGAAGCTTGAGATACCGGTAGGCGCGATGTTGAGGGCGAACCGTCCTCCATCCATCAAGACCCTAAACGTTTCTCTCCAAACTTCCTTAAGCGACGCGCGGAAATCGATGTATTCCTTCTTATCTACGTAGATATCATAGGCTAAGTCCAAATTGTAAGGAGGTGAGGTTATCGCCATATGCAGGCAGTTCTCAGGCAGTTGCTTGAGTATCGCCAAAGCATCAGCCCAAATCACCTTATCGAGTGGAAGTTTTTTTGGATTCACTTCGAATGGTTTAGTAGGAGGAGGTTCCCCTAGTTTCTCTAATTCTATTCTGAGTGTCTTGATTTGGGATAGTTTCTCTTCCCGTTTTATCTGTCGTAATCTTTCCTTCGCTTCGTCGCTTCCTTCCCGGCCAAGAAGTATCTCTTTCCTTCGTCTGTTTCGATAGTATTCGTACGGAATCCCGTGAACCTTTCGTTTGATAACGCCCAGTGCCTATCCCCCTGTATCTGTCATCAGATATCGTATATAGGTATATCACCATTTGGGGTGATACGCACAGAGAGTGGTCTGAAAGTGAAACGTATCACCTATGGATGTGATAACTCGTGAAAGCCACAAACTTCCGTGAAGTTAAGGGCGAGGCGATCGCAAGGCAGTTCGGATGGGTTAGGCGTGTTGACGAGACAAGTTAGAAGGTTCATTCACAATCGGGAGACTTCGAACATGATGTCATGTCAACGGAACTGGGCTGGTTGTGCTCATGCTCAGATGCTATGTTCAGACTGGCGAAGTGGAAGCACATAGTCGCCGTCGAACTGTCCTTCATTCTTCAGAAGATAGTTGCTAGAGAACCGATACTTATTCAGCCGATTAACACTCAGAACTGTCCACGATGCAATTCCGCTAATCTTGTGAAGCATGGTCTCAGGAACAACAAGTATGGTGACCTACAAAGGTTCTCCTGCAAGGATTGTGGGAAGCATTTTGTAATCAATCTGGGTTTCGAGAAGATGCAAGCAACACCCCAAGCGATTACGGGAGCTATGCAATTGTATTTTACGGGCGAGAGTTTCAGGAACGTGCAGAAGTTCCTTAGATTGCAGGGCGTGAACATCTCTCATGTCTGCGTGTATAAGTGGTAGGCAAATACGTCAAACTGATGCAGGCTAGCTCGATAAGATAACCCCACAAGCTGGGGATACATGGAGAACTGATGAGCTATACCTCAAGGTCAGGGGTAACATGAAGTATCCCTTTGCCATGATGGACGATGAGACGAGGTTCAGGATCGCCCAGCAGGTAGCAGAGCACAAAGGAACGTCAGACGTAAGACCGATGTCCCTCAGATGTAACACTACCTCCCTACAGGTTATGAGGATTTCTGATAATTCAGTATCGATTTCATGTCTGTTTATCGTGACTAACCTTGTCACGTTTGCGATCTGGACCCTAATCGTCCAGGATTCATTATTCCATTCGGATCCATGGTCTGCTTAACCTTTGTCAACAGCTTGCTGAAACCATGTGAGCTTTTGCGAATCTGGAGATTCCAAGCCCACGGGGGCGCCTTCCACACCAAGCCACCGTTATTGACATAGATCTCGACTATGCGGTGGACTAGTTGCCTGACAGTTCTCAGATCATCTCTGTCGCCTTTATCGAATTTTAGGTATGTCATTAGGGAACCATAACGGGATCCGCGGAAGACCTCAAGTCTGAACTCCGGCGTCCACCCGAATGACCAGCATACTTTCTGCACTCGACTCATTGCGATCGACCATTTGGATATGGGAATGTAGCTGCATGGATTGGTGGATCCGCCGAAACGTTCTACGTTGAAATCTATAAGACTCGGCAGATCCAAGTACTCACGGCGATCTTCCTTAGATACATCCATTATTCTAACCGGCCTTCCACCGACAGAAGTTTTCTCAGATGACGCAATCAGTTCCTTAACTTTAGCTTTGACCAAGGTTCTCGAACTGCCTGACACCATAGCATACAGGTAGAGCGGAATATCACTAGAGCTACTCTTCACACCGTCGCCCACAAACTTCACCCCCCGTGTATAGCAAGCAATATCATCAGCCACCTCCAGATCAGCAAGAGAAGAAACGAATCCACCAAAATCTGCATCAAACAGTTTTTCAATTCCCATACAAACAAGATCAGTGTGCAATGGTTTCTTGTAGATCGGAAACCCTATCTTAGTCACAACTCCAGTAGAACCATACCACCCTGAAAACAAACCAACCAAATCTGGCAACGGCGATCTAGCGAACCAGTAGGGGCCACATCCACACGAGCCACATCGAACAACCTCTCCATTGGCCAAAACCGCCTCTAAACCATTAACCATATCAGACTGAGGACCAAACTTCAGAGGGAAAGCACCTGTACCCTGTATGATTAGGTTCACAAGCATAGATGCCTGAGCTGGACAAGCCTTAGGAATACTCGCGTAGAATCCACGTCGAGCCAGTCTTCGTTGAACCGTTCGAACATCGACCCCAGGTTCAACCACCATATACCGCATCTCCTCATTAATCTCTAAGATTTTGTTCATTCGGGAGAGATCCATAACTATGCCTCGACGTAAAGGAATATGTTGACCCCACCCGTTTGTGCAGGCAACCACAGGGGTCAGCGGAACTCTTTGTTTGTTGGCAACTCTAACAATTCGGCTGACATCTCTCACCGAAGAAGGATACACCACCACACTGGGTTTAACAGAGGAACATTCGCTGGCATCGTACGAGTAGCGTGCCCGCGTCAGAGCATCGGTAGACACATGGTTAGAACCTATGACTTTCTGTAAGGCTTCGACCAGAGACATAGTCACTACTAACGGATAGCTGTTATGAAACTTTTACAGGATTATGAGCCGCCTAAGGCTGCAGGACTCACGACGACTAAATGAGCTTCTTTGCTGCCTTCAAGCGTAGTTTCTAAGCGATCCTTGTTACGCACATCTTCACCGTCTAAGAGTACTATGGCTTCAGAGGTTAACTCCCCATCAGGATCCATGACAAGTTCGCTGAACCGTTGACCGTACTTCGCTATTAGCTTGGCAAAAAGCAGTTTCACGTTTGAGCCGTCCGGGAGGCTGAATGTTTCTTCCTTTTTGCCGACTATGCTACGGATTAAGCCAAAGTATTTGACGGTGACCTCCAAGCCTTATGCACTGCTCTAAGCCTTGGAGATCTTGACCTTTATGCAGGCGTCCAGGGCTGCTGACACCTTGTCCATGTCCTCGAATGCGTAGGAGATCATGGAGTTGAAGTGGACCCCTTTCCCCCTAGCCTCAGGGTTGCCCGTCATCCATCTGCCGAATACCCCCGGCACCGAAATTACTTCCGGATGCACACCTTGTGTAAGCCTCGCCACAGCCTTAGCCTTCCTACCATGAGCAGTCTCGATCCAGATCATATCCCCGTCCTCTATGCCCTTCTTCTCAGCCGTATCAGCGTTTATGCCCACATTGTAGACCTTCCCGTCACGTTCGCACATCTCGTTGAGCCACGGGTTCTCAGCTGAAAAAGTGAAGGTGAAGAAGGCCAGCTTATGATTCACCATCCAGAGGTCGAATTCCGGATCCTTAACCTCATGCGATCTGCAGGGCTTCCAGTCCAGCAGAGGAGTGTAGTCTGAAGTGTCCCAGTCGAGCCCCATTCCGTCGGTTACTTTCTTTAGGTCTTCACCTGCTCGCTTGAAGTGCTCGAAGTAAATGGGTATCCTTCCCTTATGGAAGAGCTTCGGGTAGAGCTCTTCAACGGTTCTCTTCTTGAAGTTCAGGTAGCCTTCCTTCTTGAAGTATTCTAAGCCATGCTCTTCTCCAAACCATGATTTCAGCCACCTGTCGCAGATCTCCTCCCAAGAATACTTCTTGCTCGGATCCAAGCTGTACGGCTTTGTGAAATGGCCTACACTGTTCATGACCGCGTAAACCTCACTGAGCATGCCCATTCGGTCAGCAATTTCTAGAAGAACTTCTATCCAGTATCGAGACTCACCTAAGGGTTCCACTATAGGCTGCTGAAGATTGAAGGACCAGTAGCCTCCCGGGAGAGGAACGGCCCTGAACTGCACATAGGGGTTCATGGCCATGGGGATCAGCCTCTCCATCGAATGAGTGTCCGGCAGAACAATGTCTGCGAACTGTGTGCTCTCGTTGTGGTGATCGGCGAAGTAGAGTATGAAAGGAACCTTCTTCAACGCTTCACCCATGACCTCTGGATCAGCTGTATTCGCCACCATGTTGGTCCTGCACTGAATCAAAACTTCAGGCTTGTAGGGTATCTTGAATCTATCAGGGTGAAGCACTCCGAGCCAAAGCATGGCTCTAGCATACACGGAGACCGGGAAGAGCTCCACAAGCTCAAGGGTCTCAGGCGTCTTAGGCTTAGTGTAGGGATGAGGATGCCTCATGTGGGAATACTTGTTTCCCGGGGTGAGAATACCATCTGGCCCATCCTTCGGGAACCCGAAGGGTCCAGCCGAGTTTGCGTTCAGCAACCCACCAGGCACATCCACGGCTCCCACGATAACGTTGAGTAAAGCTATTGCCAAACCAGAGTGCATGGCATGCCTATGAGCTACTGCACCCCTATACCATGTGGCAGCCACGGGGCGATGAGGCAGAACTTTACCATCAATTGTAATCGTTTTACCTATCTGGGCTGCTTCACCCCATTCTTTCGCAACATCTCTTACGATTTGAGCGGGGACTCCTGTTATC
>JACQRY010000252.1 GCA_016206275.1 Nitrososphaerota archaeon | reverse complement strand
TCTTACAACTTCAGCCTTCTGATCCATCTCTTCCATAAGCAACCTGATGGCTTCCTCGAGCAGTGCTGGGAGCGTATAAATGCCTCTTTTCTTCAATTCGTCCCCTTGCTCTCTCCATATCTTTTGAACAATTTCCTCCATGTCCTTCAATTGGAATAGCTTTCTGGTCATGTATGCTGTGAAACCCTTCGTGCCAGTTTCTTCAAACATCTTCTCCTTCTCAGTTTCATATTTTTTGTACCAGTAATCGAATACTTCATCCCTAACAGTTAGAGATTTCCAACCCTCTCTAGGCATATAGAACCGTTCTAGACTTTACCGAACCATTATTTATGTGTTACAATTTAGGGCAACCACAATATAGGTTCAGGCCATAGGATTCCAGCAAAAATCAATGAACAGAACATATATCAATAATTTTACGTTAGTGGTCGTACACTGTACTTCGGTGCTCAATCTTGACAATTAAAATCGCACGCTGCTGAGGATAGACCTCATAAAGCACTCTATAGTCTCCGACCCTTAACCTGTAGGTATTATCCTCACCGTGTATCTTCACAACACCTCTGGGAAAAGGGTTCTCAGCTAGTTCAGATATCTTTTCTAAGACCCTTCTTCGTATAATCTGGCTAAAGGAGCCAAGCGACCTCTGAGCACGGCTTGAATATTCTATTCGAAAGGTCAAAGGAATTTCTTTACAACCTTCTCATGACTGATTGACTTGCCTTCCTTGAATTCCCTTCTTGCATCATCCAGAGCCTTTCTGTCATCTGGTGACAATACAGCGTCCTCCAATGTCTCAAGCCGCCTACGAATCTGTTTAAGCTCTTTCCATACCTCCGTGGGTTGCGGGCTCTCCATACAATGACTTCTACAAATTGGCCTATTATATAATGTGCTTTGCCGCACCAATACAGGTTCGGTAATCGACCGAACTGCTTAAATATGCTGTTGTTCGGTAATTTACCGAGAAGATATGCCAAGGGAAGGTTGGAAATCGGTTTCAATAAAGGAGGAATACTTTGGGCAGCTCAAGAGTAGAGCGGACAAGGAGCACAGATCTGTCGCAGGCTATCTGGAGAAGATGCTGCTCGACAAGAGGATCCTCAAGCCTCTGCAGGAGGTATCGGCATGAAGACCAGAAGAACTGTACCGGAAGGCTCGAAGTACTGTGCTCGATGCGGAAGAGGCCCTCTAAAGAATCCCTATGAAGTGAACGGTCAGACGTTCGGATCTTTCTGCAAGGACAAAGTTTCTACAAAAGTTCAGGAGGTGATCAGATGAGCAGGTATGGAGACATCCTGAAGATCTCCGAAGTTTCCGAGAATGAAGTCAACAAACTCCTTGCCGAGGGCTGGATGCTGCTAGACATGCGGAGTGCTCCTTTCTGGAAAGTTGTTTACATCGTGGGAATGCCAGCGACGTTCAAGGAGAGGAGGGAGCAGATCAAGGCGCTCATGGACGATGCTTGAGCAAGGGGCGATGAAATGAATGAGCAAACCCGACCCCATCAGAAGAACTGCTGAGCAGATCGAGATAGGAGTCAACAAAGGATACTTCACACCATGGGAGCTCCTTGCAAAATTAGATCCAAAGATAGCCGCAAGGCTCGTAGCGGCCTATCATGAAATGATGATTAGAAATCTTAGGTGTCCATATTGTGGGCAATCAACTGTCCAGACAAAAGAAAATGAGAAGGTTTTGGATGCGATGGGCAGGCTCGAGGATGCGGAGGCTTGAGCCAGAGCTTGAAATGCCACATGAAATCGTCTGTTATTCTTGCGATCATGTCATTGCAACTAGCAATGGACACAAGCCTCTCGACCCAATTATCGCTCTGGCTCAGGTCAACTATCAATGCCCTAACTGCAAGGTCAAGCTCACGTTCAATGGCTTCACCGTGGAGGTTGTAAGGAAACAAAATGCCGCAATTAGCCAAGAAAATGCCGTATGAGGGTACGACCATCTCTTCCGCACAGAGCAAAGTCGACATTGAAGCGATGTTAAAAGAATTCGGCGCGGAAGCCCTCCGCTGGACAGAGACTCCGGAATCAATGAAAGGCTTAGACTGCCCGATCCTGGAATTTGTAGTCAAGACAGAGATAAAGGGAGTTGAGAAGCATATCGGCTTCAGGATCAAGCCCCCTCTTCTTGTCCAACGAAAAAGGCAGTACGGACGTTCAGGTTCTATGATCGAAACTCCTGCATTGAATCAATCGATGCGCCTCCTGTGGTGGTGGCTCAAGGCAAAAATGGAGGGGGTAAGGTTCGGTCTTGAAAGTATTGAAGAAACGC
>JACQRY010000017.1 GCA_016206275.1 Nitrososphaerota archaeon | reverse complement strand
GTGACATGGCTACATCTGAATGCTTGGCTAGCCAGGAACAGGTGGACGGATAGAAATGATGTTGCCAGACAGAAGGTCTTTTGGGGGACGGTTGCCCTCTGGATAGTGGCCTCCGCCATCATCGCGATGCTGATATTCTCCGGGTGACCAAGAATGGAACACAAGCCTCCGCGACGCGACAGGTTAGAAGGATTGCTGTGGCTGCTCTTCTCGGCAGGAGGATTCCTCGTCGCGATCGTCATACCCGTCCACATATTGCTCAACAACCTTGCTCCAGCCCTAGGCTTAGCTAGCCCGAATATCATATCCTACGATTCTCTTAGCGCGGTGCTCAGCAACCCCCTCTTCAAACTCTACTTCCTCGCTCTCATAGCTGGAGCAGTGTACCACGGTATGCACAGACTCAGATTCGTACTATACGAGATGGGTCTAAAGCATCAACACATACCTGTAATGATATTCGAGCACACGGTTGATGCTTTGATAATAGGCGCAGCCGTCTACTACATACTCTTAGCGTGAAGCCATATCATCTAGCATCCTTAACACTAGTTTAGAGCCAGCCGAGCCGATGGAAATATAGAGCCAACGATAAGGCAGCTACTAAAGAAACGAAGAGCAGCACGATGAAAGTAGTGTAGGGACCAAGGAAACTCAAAGACCCAGTTTCAATTCCACCAGGCAGATTTACATTCATGCCATAGAGAGTTCCTATCACTGTTGCTGGAATAGAGAGGGTGAAAAGCACCGTTAGGACGGACAGCACTCTGTTGGTTCTTTCAGTGTTGAGCGTGAGTTCAGTATCCTTGAAGATCTCCACGGTTTCGCTTACGGTTGCCAGCATCTCCAAAGCCTTTTCAATGTGGTCTTTAACGTTGTCGAAGTAAGGGGAGAGATCCTCTGCGCTAAACCTATACGCCTTAGATTGTAATTCATCGATGAATCTTCTGTATGGTGTAATGATTCTCCTTAGGGTTAGAGTCTGCCGTCTTAGTGTAGTTAGTTTGCGAACTGCTTCGATTCTTTCGTCGAAGACTTCATCTTCAACAGCCTCCAAATCTCCCATGAGTTTGTTCAAAATAGGGAGGAGGCCATCTACTAGACCGTCAATTAGATGGTAAAAAAGGTGGATAGATGACTTACTCATTAAGGCTTGACGCTGATTTTCATCAGTCTTGCACAAGTGGAATCTCTCTGCTAGCAGTTTGAGGTCGCCTTGATGCAGTGTGATTAAGTAGTCTTTACCTAGGAATACCGATAATTGTCTCGAAGCATACTCGTTGCCTTCATTAATGCTGATAGGGTAATGGATTACGAAAAACAGATAATCCGCATATTCATCTATCTTGGTCAACTGGATCTTCGACAAGCAGTCGTCTAAATCCAGCTTGTGGAAACCAAATTCTTTACCTAAGATCTCAGTCTCGTTTTCAGTTGGCTTAACTATGTTAATCCATCTTACATGCTTGTAACGAACTTCATCTAAGCTTCCAGTAACCTTGCCTTCTACTTCCATAGAAATGACAAATACTTAAGAGAGTTATATCCCTAATGCAAATACCGAATAATTCAAGCGCAGTTATTTTCGATCCTTTATCCACGGGTTCGAGGATTATTCCAGAACCACTGCATTCTGGGAGGCTCAATATTCTCCTGCCAGAGAAGCGCGATCAGCTCACCAATATGATAGATCTGTTCCGTGAAGGTCTGAAGTATAGACTCTTCATTTGAAAGGTCAAAGATGTCCCCTGAAGATAGGGCGAATTTGACGCGTCTCTGCAACTCGTTTTCATCGGCTACTTCGAGGTATCTATGCGTCTTTCCTTCAACTTCGTTAAGATGATCTCTGATCATCTTGACATCAGTATATTCTTCTGATCGCCGTGTTCACTTGCATTCAGTCGCTTTGTTATGGATCACACAGTTTACTATCCAGTCCTCGTTGTCGATAATATGTATCATGATGTTCTTCATACGTAGTGACTAGCTTCACGATTCTTGCTCACCTCTTCCCAAGGCAGAAACTCCAGTTTATCTAGAAATTTTCTTCTTACCGTTGAAGCATACTCGTAGAGCTCTCTGATATGGAACACGTTGTTAAGACCGTACTTATTCAATATATGTACAATACGACTCAATCAAGCTTTTTTCCGATTAATTAATTGCAGTTCACGGTATCTGAAGCAGTCCGCCAAATGATCGTTAACCATTCCAACAGCCTGCATGAAGGCATAGCAAATAGTTGACCCTGTAAACTGGAAGCCCAGTCGCCGAAATTCTCTACTCAAAGCATCTGACTCCTTTGTTTTTGATGGGATTTCTGCTAATGATTGGAATCGATGCTTGATCGGTGATCCTCCTACGAACCGCCAGACATATTCATCGAAGGAGCCATATTTCCTTCGAATTTCTAGGAACAGCTGAGCATTTCTTACTGCAGCAATGATCTTTAAGCGATTACGAATAATACCTGAATTTGCCAAGAGCTTCTCAACATCAGCATCCTTGTATTGTGAGACTTGAGCTGGATCAAAGCCGTCAAAAGCCTTCCTATAATTCTCACGCTTCTGTAACACCGTGGTCCAGCTTAGCCCTGCTTGTGCACCCTCTAGCACAAGAAATTCGAAGAGTCTCCTGTCATCGTGCACTGGCACACCCCATTCTTTATCATGGTATTCACGTAAAATAGGGCTGATTGTGGCCCAATCACATCGCTTCATTTCTTCCTATCGTCACTTCTCCACTAATCCCTAGTTCGTTATCAGCTTCAACTTTGAGCTAAACGCTCTGGTCACCAAGACGCTTCCACACAGTCCCAAGAAGCTCATCACTGCCAAGGCGGCGAAGCCTTCCTGATAACCCTGCGAGCTAAGGACTACGCCGATGACTACCGGCCCGATTGCACCCCCCAAGTTTCGCGATGCACCTGCAGTCCCCATGGCTATCCCTCTACTGTTTTTATCCGCGGATCGTGCTATGAGAGCATGGCTACCAAGATTGGCTACAGACCGGCCAGCGGAAACCACTAGTATTAACAAAAGAAGTGGCAAGTAGGTGGAAACATATCCTAAGAAGAACACGGATAAAGCCGCTGAAGCCAAACCGAAGATTATCAATAATGTCTCCTTCCTGAACCTGTCCACCATGAATCCAAGGGGGATCCTGCTTGCAAAAGATAGAACTGCTTGAAGAGCCAGAATAGAGCCGATCTCGTGAACCTCCAGCCCCACAGCTCCAGCGTAAATAGGTAGGAAGGCTGCCACCCCGCTCCAAAGACTGAAAGAAGCAAAAAAACCAGACCATCCGGAAATCAATCCTCCATTCACTTGCAGCTTGGAGACTTTCGGACTTGGCTTGGTGGGGCTACTGTCCTTGCCTCTGAGAAGCCTGAGATTGTATGGTAATACGGCGAACGCAACGAGTGAGAAAGCTACTGCAGAATACATGGAGCCTGCAAGCCCGAGGCTTGCTGCCGTGAGGCCCGCTAATGCAGGTCCTAATGACGTGCCCATGTGAATCGATGTAGTTAGCATTCCGAAAGCTCTTCCAAAATGAGCGGGATCCGTGTTATCCGCTACTGTTGCATCAAGCGTTGGGTTTAGGCTAGCGAAGCCAATTCCCATTAGAACATAGGCAACCAAGAGCTCCAAGACGGTTCCTACGGAGGCTACTATGAATCCGGCGAGTGGTATCAGAATCAGGCCAAGTATGACAATTATCTTTCTTCCTAACCGATCTGAAAGGTAACCCAATGCAAGCGAACACAAGGCAATGGTGAGCCCGTAGGCACCCACTACTACCCCCACTTCAAAGGGTGATGCGCCTAACTGGACGAGGCGTAGGGGTACAATGAAGCGGAATACCCAGAGAACGGTTTCAACTATGAATGTCAGCCCATAGATGGGAAAGAGGAGCAAAGGGGTAGCGGCACGACTTTCTAGATGAATGTATCTAAACTCAACGTTTGATGATTCTATCATAGCAAGGTTGACAGAAATGTTCTAGTGGCTAGAACATGCTGTTTCTAACCATGGGTTAATGGACAGCACCGCACCATAAACTGTGCGGTCGAAAACTTTGGAAAAGAAGATTCTGGCTCTGGTAGTAACCGTCGCAATCCTACTCGCTGCAGACGTTGGGGCAATTCTACTCTGGCATGAGGAGCCAACGCCTACGAGTAACACGGGACTTAGACCTTTCTCTTCACAGAAAGATCTTGAGAACTTCATTAACGATGGTTTGAAGAGAGCTAAGGCCGAAGGGCTGCCATATTTCGGCTTCGGGGCGCTAGCAGAGAGCGCTGTGGCTAGGCAAGGTGCTCAGACAGATGGGTCTGGTGCAGCTGACTTCTCTGCCACTAATATTCAGGTTGAGGGTGTCGACGAGGCCGATATAGTGAAGACCGACGGGAAATTCATCTATTTGGTTTCAAATAACAGGTTGTTCATAGTTGATGCTTATCCGGCCGAAGAAATGAGGATGGTTTCAACTACTGTGGTCAACGGTAACATAATGGGGCTATTCGTAGACGAAGATAGGCTGGTAATCTTCGAGGGATCTACCTACGCATATGCAGAGCCCGCGGTGAGATCAGGCGCGCCAATTGTTGACAGGAGTGTAATCTGCTTGGCTTGTGGAGGGTTTGCTGAGGGCTTCCACATCAAAGTCTACAATATTTCAAACAGGTCGAGTCCCAGCCAAGTCAGAGAAGTTTCTCTAAACGGGACGTATGTGAGCTCTAGGATGATCGGAGACTGGGTTTACACAGTTGCAAGGCAACCAGCGATCTACTGGATCATGGACGATCCCAGCGTTATCCTGCCTGCCATAGGCGTCGAGGGAGATGTCAAAACTGTTCCCCCGACCAGCGTGTATTACTCGAATAACAGCACCGATGTTCCTGTGGACTATACTATGATAGTGGCGTTGAACGTTCAGGCAGATAGCGGCGAACCTGAGCTTAGAGTAGTTCTGACAGGGATTGCGACCAATACGTATGTTTCTCGCGAAAACATCTATGTGGCTGTGCCAAAGGGAGGCTGGTGGAGATCCGAGGGTTCTACAGCCATTCATAGGATTGCTGTGGACGGTCAGAGAATTGAGCTTGAGGCCAGCGGCGAGGTGCCCGGCAGGGTTCTGAACCAGTTCTCCATGGATGAATATAACGATCACTTCAGGATCGCTACAACTGTCGGCAGGGTTTCCAGAGGCATGGCTTCAAGTTCCAGTAACGTGTACGTCTTGGATCAAGATATGAAGACGATTGGCAGGCTTGAAGAG
>JACQRY010000236.1 GCA_016206275.1 Nitrososphaerota archaeon | reverse complement strand
TCTTAGAGTAGTTACAACGCCTACGGGTTCACCTTTATGGATACCGAATTCACGGATAGTTTTCTTAGCCTTTGTGGTCGTAGGATCTTGAGTTGAAATCTCTTTGAGGACGGCCTTAGCTCTTTCTACAGCTTCACCGGATCTTCCTACACCGATGTTCAGAACTACTTTGGTCAGCTTGACTCTGCGCATGGGGTTTTCCAGAACTGTAGTGGTAGATGTGGCCAAACTTCTACGCCTCCGATGTCACAGTTAAGAGCAGCTCGCTTCTGCCGAGAGGCATCACGATATCAACAGGCAGCTCCGTCGATGTGCCCTCTATAGAGAGGGTTACCGTGGCTGGGCGAGTAGCAGTTCCAGCCTTGAGCTCGTCAACGGTGCCTATCAAACCTGCTTTTTCTCCTCTAATCGCTAAGGCTTGACCACCCTTCTCCAACCTGTAGGAACCAGTAATTTTACCAGAAGAAAGATCAAGGAGGCATGTATCTCCCCGTCTTATCTGTGAACCATCGTCGAGTAGAATGCTTTTCCCGTCATGAAGACCTAGCTGGGTTTTACCTTTGGCAACAGTCTGCTTGGTCTTGACCAAACAAAGTTTTAGAGACTTCTCCCCTTCCTTAACCTGCGCAGGGTATAGTGAGTACCGCTTGTGGGGTAGAAGCCTGTAGACCTTTCCTATAGATGGGATCTCAACTACATCCATAAGACCGGTGGGAAAGTTATGTCTAACCCTTGGGACACCGTCTACCAACACTTTTCCCTCTCTCAGCACCGCATCAGCCTCTCTAGCTGTTGTAACTATGTGCAATACATCTCTGAGGAGGACAAGAAGCGGGTAAGACCGGTTTCTTGGATGTGGACCCGGTGAAGTCCTTACGCTAAACTCGAAGGTCTTTCGAGGAAGACGCCAAAAGCTTGGTGCCTTTGACCTTTTGGTCTTTGTGGTTGGACCCTTTCTAGCCATAGATCATCTTACTCCTATGGCTTGGAGCCCTCCAGCCGGTTCTTCCGCAGCTTATCGTCTAGATTAAGGGTTGTTACGGCAACTTTTGAAGCGTGAATTTTTACTGGCACAGCGCCTCCAGCTATCTTCTCTCTTGTGACACCCTCTAGGGAAAGCCTACCGGTCTTGGTATAAACTCTAATGACCTTGCCTTCAACACCCTTGTATTCGCCTCTAAGCACTTTCACCGAGTCACCTTTAACAACTCTTATTGATCTTAAACCATGTTTGGCTCTTAGATCGTCTGATATCGTTGAGCTAATTCTTGCTGATCTCCTATGTAGAGGAGCGTTAAAGAAGTTGCGACGGACTTTTGAAGGCTTGGATGACATATTCAAGTCACTTTACACGATTATTGTCGCGAGATTAGCGATCCTAGGCCATCTTTCAGCTGCTTCTGTTGCGACTGGACCCTTAATGTCAGTGCCTTTTAGATCGCCCTCAGGAGTAATTATGACAGCAGCGTTATCTTCAAAAGACACCCTCATCCCACTGATCCTTCTAACTGGATATTTCTGTCTGACAATTACAGCTCCGAAAGTCTGCTTCCTCATCTCAGGAGGCCCCTTCTTCACAACAACAGTAACATGGTCACCTACCGATGCGGCTGGAACTCTTCTTAGCCTACCTTTGTATCCAGTCACCTGAACCACCTTCAATGTCTTTGCTCCTGTGTTGTCGGCGCAGTTGATTACGGCGCTGACAGGGATGGATCGGGTTATGTACAGCTTGAATTCCTGAACGCCTTTGGCAGATACTGCTCTAGACTTCGTTGACATTGATTCAGGTCACCTTCTCCACTACCACGAACGCGACTGTCTTGGATAGAGGTCTACATTCAGCGATGGTTACTTGGTCACCTTCACTAACATCTAAGCACGGGGGTAGATGGGCACCGATCCTGCTTGAACGCTTTTCATACCGCATGTACTTGGGCACATAATGCAAGTATTCTCTTTCCACTACGGCTAGGTTCTTTGCTTTAAGGCTGGCAGCTCTGCCTCTGAGTATCCTACCCCTAACTGAAAGCGAACCGTGGAATGGGCATATAGGATCGTCACAAGACTTGGAAGGGGGCTTCACATCTAGACCTATGCTTTTCATATCTATGTCCTCCTTACGAGCCGTTCTTCAGGTCGACCATGCAATAAGCTTCCATCAACAACGACGCTTAGTCCATTAGGTAACTTCAGCCTCAGGCTAACCGCATCTTTAGGAACAGTCTTGACGCAGCCGCCTACGTCAACTCTTAGAGTCTTCTTGGTTTCATCCACGATGGTGCCTGTTAAACCGTTGTAAGAAGAAACTTCCGAATCTAAGATCGAGCAGTTCATGCCGATCAACTCATGCCTGACAATATTGTCGGGCGACATCTTCAAGATGTTGTCTTCACCTCTACTGCATGTTTCTTCCCATTAAGAACAGTCAGTATTCGAGCCAGATCCCGCCTAACAGCTCTGATCTTGCCAGAATCCTTCTTTATCGTCCCCCTTGCCGACCTGTTCCTCAGCTTTGAGAGCTCTGCTCCCAGCTCAGAGAGCTTCTTCTGAAGATCCTCTTCACTCTCTTCTCTAAGCGTCTTTGCTTTCAGCCTGCTCATTGCTTGAAGCCTCCACTGCTTCAACTGGTTGTTCTATAGGTTGCTCAGCTACCTCCTCAGCCGGTGATTCTGCTTGCTGTTCCTGCACCCGTTCTAAAAATTGGACCTCAGGCGGATAAGCATCTTTCAAAGCTATCTTAACATTGATGCCGTATAACCCCATTTTCAGCAGGACGTCGGCGGTAGCTTGCCTTACAACTCTTTCAACGGTGAAACCGCTCTTCGGGATCACTCCGGATCGATACTTCTCAAAGTGAGACCGTTCACTCCTCAGCTTGCCCGAGACCTTAATTTCAACACCCATCGCCCCAGCGCTCATGATCGAATTCATCGCCCAGAGAGCAGCTCTCCTGAACGCAGTTCCTCTTGAGACAGTGTGGGCAATTCTGCTGGCCATGATACGAGGATTAAGCTCAGGAACTTCAACTTCCATAACAGATATCTGAGGACTCGTTAAGCCGAACTGATGCTCCACTTTTTCGGTCAACGCCCTTATTCCAACTCCTCCTCTGCCGATGACAAGACCCGGCCGGGTAACGTAGACAGTAATCCTGGTGCCAAGAGGAGTCTTCTGTACATCTACACCTCCATAGCCAGCATCAACAAGCTGTTTGGCCAGAAACTCGTCGAGCTCAGCGTTTCGCATCTGCCTCTTCAGAACGCTCTTGACAGCGTACTGCTCTTCGTATCCAGACAAATACTACGTCTCCTTCGCAACCAACTCAACATGAGTCAAAATATTATACAACGGAGTAGACCGGCCCTGAGCTCTTGGAGTAAAATTCCTGATCTTCATACCTCTGTGAGCCAACGCATGAATTATCCGCAGTCGATCCGTATTCATACCTTTGAAGCCAGCGTTCGCCTCCAGATTATTCAAAATGGCTAAAACTTCGCGCACAGCCTTAACAGGATAGCCGCCTGAATGGAAGCCTTGTAGTTGGCGCCTATGCGCTACCTCCTTATTGTAGCGTCTTAAGGGGAGGGCTTCCTTCATCTCTGACTCTTTTTCAAGATTAGTTTTGGCCTCAGGAAGCAGCTTGCCTTTGATCGCTGTGCAAACTTCTCTTGCAGCTTTGGGGCTAATG
>JACQRY010000248.1 GCA_016206275.1 Nitrososphaerota archaeon | reverse complement strand
GGTTTAAATCTTAATATCGCCATCCAGATGCCATGCAGCGAAAGGAGATCGTGGCAATTGGTATAGTCGCCGTAGCAGCTTTGACATTAATAGCACTCGGCCTCTCTGAGCTACAGCCCGAGAGGCCTTCATCGAAGATGCCTGTCGTTGCATCCTTTTTTCCGCTCTATGACTTTGCTAGGCAAGTCGGAGGCGACAAAGTAGAAGTATCTATCCTTGTGTCGTCGGGCGCCGAGGTACACGACTGGGAGCCCACTGTGGAAGCGATCCGTCAAGCGGCGTCGGCAAAGGTAACACTGTACAACGGGGCAAACTTAGAACCTTGGGCGGATTCACTTAAGAATTCCGTTGGTGCCTTCAACATAACCCATGTAGACACCAGTGATGGACTGAGTCTTCTGCCGCTCGAGGAAGGTGGAAATGACCCTCATATCTGGCTTGATCCGCAAAACGCCAAGCATCAAGTCACGAAGATCTCAGAGGCATTCGTCAATGTAGATCCGGCTAACAAGGAGTACTATGAAGCCAACGCTAACATGTACATGGCCAAGTTGGATGCTTTAGATGCCGAGATCCGCGACTCTTTAAGGACTTGTGCTCGCACGGAGTTCATATCTTTCCACGAAGCCTTCTCATACTTCGCTAAGAGATACGGCTTGACTCAACTCTACCTCCTTAGCAGTGGCGAAGAGGAGCCCTCACCAGAAGACGTTATCCGCGTTATTCAAGCAGCGCAGGAGAAAGGCATAACGATTGTTTATTCGGAGCCACTGCAAGATCCTCGCCTCGCCGAAGAAGTAGCAAGACATATTCCGGGTGGGAGGGTTCTGTCCTTAAGTCCTCTTGAAGAAATTCCTCAGGAAGATATCGAAGCTGGGGAGGATTATCTAAGCATCATGAGGGAGAATCTGAGAAACCTCCTAGAGGGGCTTGAATGCAGCCAGTAGTGGAGCTTAAAGATGTTGATGTGGCGTTCGGCAGCATTCATGTCTTAGAAGACATCACGCTAACTGTTGAGGAGAAAGACTTCCTAGGGTTACTAGGCCCCAACGGTGCTGGGAAGACCACTCTCCTCAAAGTTGTCGCAGGGCTGTTAAGGCCCTATCACGGCACAGTTAAGCTGTTCGGTGAAGATATTGCCAAGTCAACCTTGAGATCGAAGATAATGATAGGGTATGTACCCCAGAGGATTACTCTTCAATCCCAAAATTTCCCTACAACTGTCTATGAGATAGTCGCAACTGGTAGAATATCAAGGGAAAATACATTCAAGAGGCTTACTGAAGAGGATCATCAGAAGATTGAGGATGCATTGAGGTTTGTGGGCTTGTATGAGTTGAAGAGTAGAATGGCTGGCGAGCTCTCTGGTGGTCAACTGCAACGTATTTTCATAGCGCGGGCATTGGCTGGTGAGCCAAGCCTTCTAATCATGGATGAACCGACTAGTGGCATAGATATTGGTTCTCAGGTTGCTTTTCATTCTCTGTTAGATAGACTGAATAAGGAACAGGGGCTTACAATCATGATGACGTCCCACGACATAGGCGCAATGTCCCATATGTGTACAAAAGTAGCGTGCGTCAATAAGAAACTCTTCTTCCACGGGCTCACCGAGGATCTATTCAGGGGAGATATTTTGTCTAAGGTCTACGGATATCATGTGCACCCGATCTTTCACGAAGAGCATCTAATGTGACTGAAAATGGTTCTTGATATACTCGCATACGACTTCATGCAAAGAGCATTATTAGCTGCTATAATCGTGGCGATAACGGCTCCAGTGGTTGGAGTGTTCATGGTGCTTAGGAGGCTTTCGCTTATGGGTGAAACCTTGTCGCATATTACTTTCGCAGGTGTTTCATTGGGCGTCTTCCTCAACATTTTCCCATTATGGTCTGCTCTGGTGGCTACGGTCTTGGGTTCGATGGGAATAGCTAAGATCAGGCAGTCGGCGAGGCTGTCTGGGGACGCAGCGCTAGCGGTTTTTTTCGCGCTTGGATTAGGGGGAGGAATAGTTCTTCTCAGCTTATCACGCAACGTGGCTGTAAGCTTGTCTAGCATCCTGTTTGGAAGTGTGCTATTGGTGGGCTGGGAGGACATTTTTGTCATCTCCGGGACTTCGATTTTCACTCTTGGGACGGTCTTCCTCTTCTACAAGGAAATGTTCTATGTGACCCTTGACGAAGATTTGGCTAAGGTCAGTGGCCTTCCTGTAAACTGGTTTAATTATCTCCTCAGCATTCTCGCGGCAATAATGATTGTCGCAGCGATGAGGGTAGTCGGCATTTTAATGGTCTCTGCAATGTCTGTCATACCAACCTTAGCAAGTATGCAGTTATCTAGAAGCTTCCGTCAGACCATATTCCTAGCTATGTTCCTGGCAGTAATCTCAGTCTTCCTAGGAATGTTCATAGCGTTTTACGCCGCGGTTCCTCCTGGCGGAACGATTGTTCTCACGACTGTCTCAATATTCTTCTTGACTGTTGCAGCCAAAACCATGCGGCGTAAACCTAACGTGAAAACATCTTAACAACATATTGTGGCGCGAAGCCCAATAATTGACCTTAAATCAGAGCTATCCATTTATTTGAAAGCGGGTAGGCGGTAATAGAGCAGCGATACTCGTGAAAGGAACACTCTTGGCCACTGAGATGGGTTGCATCCTTCTTGAGGACTTGAAGACAACGATTTTGAGCAAGAGATTTGAAAAACCGTTGGAGGAACTCGCCGCAATAACGAAGGGAGAGGCAGGTCCAGAGCTAGTAGCCTTTGTCAAGGAAGCTGTAACGAAGAGTGTTACTATTATTTCCGTGGAGCCGCCTCTAGTCAGCACGCTTGTCTCCCTAGGTTTACCGGTTGAGGAGACTGAATCATCTGTCTTGGAAGAGCTGCGAACAAACAAGACGCAACTAATGATCGAGGCTGGACTTGTATCATCAGAAACAGAAGCAAGAGAAGTAGTCAGACGATTTGCATTGGCAGCTGCAGAGGAGAAGCTTAGAGAAATGTCCACCAGTCTGGATCTACATGTTATCCAATCGATTCAGGCTCTTGATGAGGTGGACAAAACTATCAACGAGTTCATATCGAGACTAAGAGAATGGTATGGGCTCCATTTCCCTGAGTTGGCGTCTTATGTCTCAGATCCTATCAGCTATGCTAAGATGACATTGGCAGGGGAGCGAAGCAGGATAACAAGTATTCTTAAGGAAATGCATTTGCCTGAGGAAAGAGGAGAGAAGATCATCTCAGTCTCGTTACGCTCTAAGGGCGGAGCTATGCGACCAGAAGACTTGGAGGTAATCAAGACTTTGGGAGAAGAAATTCTGAGGCTTAACGATTTGCGCTCCAAACTTACCAAACATGTCGAGGACACTATGATGAAAGTAGCACCTAACGTCTCATCTATGGCGGGAGCTACGGTGGGAGCCAGGCTGATATCGAAGGCTGGTGGCTTGAACAGGCTGGCTCAAATGCCCGCTAGCACCATACAGGTCCTCGGGGCAGAGAAGGCTCTTTTTAGAGCTATGAGGACGGGTTCTCGGCCTCCGAAGCACGGTGTTTTGTTCCAGCACTCTGAGGTTCATTCAGCCCCCAAGTGGGAGAGGGGCCGGATAGCGAGGCTCATTGCTGGAAAGATCGCTATCGCTGCTAGGATCGATGCTTATCGTGGAGGTGAAGAGCCGAATCTTGCGGGAGCCTTAAAGCGTAGACTGGAGGAGATCAAGGCTCAGCCCCGGAAAGAGCCTCCGCCAAGGAAGGAGGAACCTAGGTGGCCGAGACGTGGAAGAAGACGCCACTAACCAGACTATTATTTGGGTTGAGGTTAACCACTCAAAGTGGCTTGCAACCCTCAGTTTTGCTCCAGGTCTTTCGGTTTATGACGAGAAGATTGTTAAGCGTCGTAACGTTGAGTTTAGGGTGTGGAATCCGTTTCGAAGCAAATTGGCAGCCGCGTCGTTGAAGGGGTTGCACCACTTGCCGTTGCAGAGAGGTTCATCAGTTCTTTACCTAGGCGTGTCAACTGGTACGACGGCTAGCCATATTTCTGACATAATTGGTGGAGAAGGCGTTCTTTACGGCGTTGAGTTTGCTCCAAGAGTCGCCAGAGAGTTCGTGGAGAAGGTTGCCAAACATAGATCGAATGTGGTGCCTATTGTGGAAGATGCGCGCCACCACGAGAAGTATAAAGCCATTGTCTCCAATGTCGATGTTGTTTACGCTGATATTGCTCAACCTGATCAGACTGAAATAAGCATCAGGAATTGCCGCAGCTACTTGAAGCCTGATGGAGACATGCTTCTCATAGTGAAGACTCCTAGCATCGATGTGACTAGGAGCCCTGAGGAAATAGTGCAAAGCGAGTCGAACAAACTGGTGGCTAATGACTTTCATATTTTGCAGAGCATTAACCTAGAGCCCTTTGACTCAGCTCATTGGCTGATTCACGCCAAAATGAAAGTTTAGATCGTCGCTAATAATGGTCTAGGGTTGTTTCACGTATAGATTTCCAAGTCTTCCATGACAGTCTCGCAAATGGTGGAGCCCCTTTATCAGACAATAGCCATTTGCGAAGAAAACTTATGGTCTTTTCGTCTGATGGATACCCGCTGCCAATGTGCCCATATTGTTCTTCAATCTTCTTTATTTCTCGGTCTCTGGAAACTTTGGCAATTATCGAGGCTGCTGAAACTACAGGGTAACGGGAATCAGCTTTATGTGAAGAAACAATTTTCACCTTGGTCTTAATGGCATCCGAGATTTGAGACCCAAAGCGTTTGGGATTGGTGTCGGAAGCATCCACATAGGCAACATCCGGTCTCAGCTCGCTGATTACGCTTGCCATTGTTAAAGCCTCCAAATAGTTCAGCTTACGTAATTTTTTCCCCTTCAACACGTATTCGTCCACCTCAATGGGTGGAACTTTACGTATGGATATCGTGGAGATTTTCTTTATTTCAGGATAAAGCGTCTCCCTAGCTCTAGGCGTTAGAGTCTTCGAATCTCTTACCCCTAGATCCGCAAGGCGACTTACATCACTTCCATCAACACATACCCCAGCGATAACAAGAGGACCTATGATGCAGCCCCGCCCCGCATCATCAACGCCTACAATCTTAGTCACAGAGAAGACTCCTATTGGACAAAACT
>JACQRY010000235.1 GCA_016206275.1 Nitrososphaerota archaeon | reverse complement strand
TAACCCCCATCACATCTCTTGCAATAGCTAATCCTTCAGAGTCCAAAGCGGCTATGGCGAATTCACCGTCGAGCTCCGGCAGGGTCTTCGCCAACGCTTCACCTAAATTTCCATTGTAATTCTCTTCTAGAAGATGAACTATAGTTTCGCTGTCGCTGAAGGTTTCGAATCTATGTGTCTTCTCCAATTCTTTTTTCAGTTTCTTATGATTATAGATCTCGCCATTGTGAAGTATGACTAGGCTTTCTCCGCAACCTTCAAGGGGCTGGATTCCGCTTTCTCCCCCAACTATGGCCAGCCTAGCGTGACCTATAGCTCGCTCCCCATGAGAATTCTGGAAGTCCAACTCTTCTAAAGTGCGGACTCTTTTCGTGACACCGCCAGTACTAAAACCGTATCCATCAGGGCCACGATGCCTAATGCACGTTAACATAGTCTTAAGCGCCGGCAGCACGTTTCCACCGTGTTTATCGACAATTCCTGCTATCCCACACATACTTACCACCTATGTACCAAGACGGGGCCTCGTATGAGAGCAAGAAGCAAAAGGAATCTACTGATAATGCCTAACCTGCCTAGTCGCCATCATCGGTGTCTGACAGTGGGCTGGTGCAAGTCGACCTGAAGGAACCTCTGTCCTAAAGCCGCACTGCTCGCACTTGCATTCTGCCATGTAGTCGCCTACAGTTTAGACTAAGAGTTCCGCTTCTTTGAGTTTGAACACCAGGTCTTCGATCGGTTCTCTGATTTGATCCGGACTCTTGCTACTGTTCGCCGCAATCTCTTCGACTACTTCCCCTGTGGTGTTACCTTGGAAGGAGTCCCATACGACCACTACTGATTCGCTGACCTTGTAGGCAATGCCCTTATCGTTGACGAGAACCATTTCGCCAGCAGTGGTCTGGCTTGCCTGCCCCTTCTTGGACAATCTTTCTGGTTCCATAGGGAATTGAGACGGTTCATTATATTTATTAGTTGCGTCCGGGATGTTTTAATGATCCGAAGCTCTTAAATTCAGCGGACATGGGTCGACACTGGTAGTAGAAACGCAAACACATCTTCTACAGATTGCGTTAAATTGAATGGGGCTGGTTCGGCATGGCGATTGATCTTCTGGCAACTGATCTTCCGACTCTGGTCGGACGATACGTCATAGGTCTAGCCATCACAGTAATCGTTGTAGAGGTTTTGCTCAGGACTGCGACTAAAGTGCTTAAGCACTATGGTGGTGCTACCAGGGGAATTCGATCTCTTGCATATGCGACCGTAGCGGTCTTCATCTTACTTCCGGTTGCCCGAGAGTTTTTTCCTGACCCGACAATTGCCCTTTACAGCAATATAACGCAAGTTCTCGTCGTTGGTTTTCTCGGCTATCGTATTTTTAACAGAATACTGGGGAACCTCTCATCTAAATTAAGAGAGGTCGGAGGTACTCATTTCTATACAAGCATCTTCATCCCCGTACGCAAAATTGGCAACGGCCTGATACTTGTACTCATCTTGTTGAGCGTTGTGAACGTTTCAGGTGTAGATCTAAGTCCATTTCTACTGGGTTGGGGTTTCGCTCTCTTTGTATTCGCTCTTGCCATCCAAGGTATTTTGGGTGATGTTGTTGCTGGCCTATACATCCTAATTGCTAGACCTTTCAGGGTAGGTGATGTTGTTCAATTCCCATCAGGGGAAGTATGTGAGATAGTGGATATCAAAGATCAGAGAACTGTACTGAGGAACCTCGTGTCAACGGAGCTGATAGACCAATCTAACCTCGATCTGTTAAAGATTAGGCTCGTAAGGTTGGATGGCCGGGAAGGTGTCGTAACAATTCCGGCAAAGGTAAAGGTGGCTAAAGCGAAAGACGTGCAGAAAGCCCGGAGCCTCTTAATGAACCTCGCCGGTCTTATTGCGGGAAAATCCGCCAATCCAACACCAAAAGTGTTCCTTCTTGAGATATCTGAATCCGTAGCCAAATTTGAAGTAGTTCTACACCTCACTGACTTGAGCCTGAGAAGAGAGGTCTTGGACAGGTTTAACACTGGTCTAGTGGACGCTCTTGAAAGCGAGGGTCTGACCTTTGGGTGACCAGTCTTTAGCACTAAAAGCGTGAAGTGCAGGTCCTGCGGGAAAATTGTTTTTCCTGAGCAGCGGCGGGTGCCAAAATACGGTGGTTACGGGGGTATAGAAGTGGAGTACAGATGCCCGTTTTGTAGAGCTGTGATTGACGTCAAAGACTATTAGCCCAATGCGTAGGTCGCCAGTTATCATTTGACTGACTAGCGCAGATGCTCGCTTAATTTGACCTCTTCCTTCGACAATACCGATGTGTCTTCTAGTCTTCGCCTTGAAGCTATGAGTCGTTTTATGCTCCCTACGTCTTCAACCCTGTTTATCAACAAAACAGCATTTAAGATCCCTTGTCGGAGGTAGAACTTCGCGAATCCTTTCCCGCTGGCGTCAGGGGCTCCTCTAGTCTCGGTGGAATCGTATTCTTCTAAATAGCCGTAGACCTCCAACCTTATCTTCATGTCAAACATATGCGAAAAGAAGTATGGAACCTCGTTGAAGACGGCGTTGCCTCCAGCCATGTTCGCCCCAGCAATCTCCCCATGTTTAACAGCTACGTCGTAGTGTTCAACTCGCAATTGACGACTAAAGACTGGGCTGTAGAAGTTAGCGACATCTCCCGCCGCATAGATGTCAGGATGCGAAGCTCTAAGATATTCATCCACGACGATGCCGTTGTCAACCTTCAAACCTGCTTGAACGGCCAAATCCGTGTTCGGAGAGATGCCTACTCCGACAGCAACAAGATCTGCCTCCACCATATTTCCCTCGTCTGTCTCCACACCCACAACACGACCATTCTTACCGATGAACCTAGTCACCTTTCTACCCGTTAACACAGCGACACTATGCTGCTTGAAGTAACCTGTTATCCACGAAGCCGTCTCTCCATCCAATGCTCTTCCAAGAAGATTGGCTTCCACCTCCACTATCGTAGTCTCCAAGCCTTTCGACGCAAATGCTGACGCAAGTTCACACCCTATGAATCCACCACCTACTGCAACAGCCTTCCTAGATCCTTGGAGAGATGATTGAATAGCCTCCGAGTCTTCAATAGTTCTAAGATAGTATATACACTGCAGGTCTCCACCTTCGACGCTGAGGCGACGCACCCTACCGCCAGAAGCAATCAGGAGCTTTCGAAACCCGGTCTCAGTCGAATCATCTAAGGCAACAACATGTCTAGACATATCGATACGATCCACCCTACGGCCCAATAAGAGCTCAATTCTCTCACTGACATAGTACTCCTCCTTTTCGAGGTACAGCCGATCCTTCTTCAGCCTTCCAGAAAGATACGTCTTGGAGAGAGGAACCCGATCATAAGGTCTATGCTTTTCATCGCAGACAACCAGTATTCTACCGGATGAATCGCGCCCCCGAATCACTTCAGCTGCATATCCACCAGCCAATCCTCCTCCGATGATCAGATAGTCCGTAGAATCCACGGTCGCTGAAGCTCCGCTACTCAGCTGGAATCAGAAACATCACTGGCTAAATGTGCCTACTCCAGCTCTACGAGGACTTGTCCGTCCTTCACATCGACCTTGTAGACGGGCTCCGGGGGTAGTGGTCTTCCGAACTTTCCTTGGCCTGTCTTCAAACCCCAGATCGCTCCATGGCCTGCGCAGACGACCTCTTCTCCTTGTAAGGTGCCTTCGCTGAGATCCCATTCCTGATGATTGCATATTGCTCCAATAGCATAGAAGCTCCCATTCAAATTGGCCAGAAGAATGTCCTTGCCCTCAACCTGAAATGTCTTCATAGATTCAGGAGGGACGTCACTGGTAGCTGCAACTTTTACCCATCGAGTCATGATATCATTTATCTAGGTTTGGTCGAAAATAAATATTTCCGGAGCCAGCCGGAAAGGTACAGAATTCCCGGGATCAAACCATGGTTGATACATGTGTGGAACTCTTAAAATAAGCGGGCCAAGATCGTCCGAACAGATTGCAGCGAACCAAGGGTCGGAAGGAGATAAAGGTAAAAGATGTTTATGATTCAAAGCTTCGTCATTCAGAGATAGTGGCGTCTGATGAGCCTCTTGACGAAGTAATACGTAAGTTTGCGAAAAGAGCTGATCTTAGAGGTCTATTCTTGACAGATAACAAAGGAAAATTAGTTGGTGTCGTCACGAGGATAGACCTAGTGAAGTTGGCAAAATTCAAG
>JACQRY010000234.1 GCA_016206275.1 Nitrososphaerota archaeon | reverse complement strand
TCGTCATTCTGGATGGAGTGGAGTACCTTGTTTCTGTACATGGTTTCAGACCTGTCTTGCTATTGATCAAGAGGCTCAACAAGATTGTTTCAGAGAAGCGGGCGATCCTAATTCTTGCTCTGGTGCCTGGCAGTCTGAATGAAAGGGACGAAGCAACATTGAGCTCTGAGTGCGAACGCTTCTACGACAAGAGGCTTCCTCCCCTTTAGCATTCGGTTGTCTTCTCTCTGTTATCCAGAGATTTCGCGCGCTAAGGCAAGATATTTCTCACACAAGTCTGGGCTACCATGCAAAGTAGAGGTTTTCCCAAAATTTTCTGTCATCTTAATATAAAGAGAATACTTTGACAATTATCAACCTCTATGCATATCGGGATAAGAACATGGGTAAGATCAATATCCAACTGGTAATACGACCGACTGCTCTGTACGCTCCTCAACTCATGATTGAGGGGAAAGCGCGGGGCGATGAGAATACTTCAGCTGAATTAGAATTCTTTTCAGTGAAAGAAGCTAATGGGAAGATGACTGAAGAAATACACCCATGGGCTTGTACACAGTTGCAATGTGATTCCGGTGTTTTGGTTCCGTACCAAGCTGGTGGCGTTTCCTTGTCTCTTTCCAAAGAAAAGGATTTCAGTTTTGAAATGGTTCTCACCGAGAGCTGGAAGCTAGGGGTAGGGACTCTGTACGATCGGGAAAACCAAAGAATGCGAGCAAACTACGTAACCAAGTTTCGGCTTGGAAGCTTATACCCATTTATCGCGAGGGATCTTAACCTCATGGTCCGTGTTAAGAGTCCTAATAATTTTGTTACGGCAACAATGGAAGTACAGCTACCTAGCAACATGGTGGCTTACGCAATAGAAGAAAAGCAGGAACAATTTGAATTATATGGACAAACCAAGGAGGGTCCCGGCGGAAGAAAGACATATGCAAGACTAGCATCAGATCAAAAAGCTGTTACTCTAGACTTTTCCAGATTCACGTATAGATTCAAACCTTTTTCGGTTTTCAGGATGGCGATCATGCCTGCTTTATACATGTTCTTGTCGGCTTTGGTAACACTTGCTATAGCGCAGGCTTCAGGCTCAGAGATCAGCTATGCAGCAAGGTTGGCCATATTCATAACAAATGCAGGAGCATTCGCATCAATCTCACGTGTACAGTCCTTCCAAACTCAGACCGTAATCGAAGGAATGAAGTTAGTTGCATGGTTGCTGAGTGCCTCGATTATGTTGCAGTTCTCATTTCCGACGATACTATTGCCAATCAACTTGCCTGACTTTTTACTTAAGGCAGCTATTATCTGGGTTGCCTGGTGCGGTATAGTAAGTGTATATCCTTACTCTTTTGTAAGCGATGGAAATTCGAGGGATAATAAAGGTGTAATTCTTCTATTTATCTTCGGAGGCATTCTTGTAGTTTGGTGGATACTTTCAGGTTTAGGGATAGCGGCCCCATTGCCTTTTGCAGAAGATCTTGTACGTCTTGCGACAAAACATTGAACTCTTGCATCAAGAAGTTTACTGAACTGGTTGGTCGTAGCATGATATAGTCCCCAAAGAAATTCCTAAAGCGGGGGGAGGAGGAGAAGGCGTATTGGCATTACGACCAATAGGCCTTCAACTGACTGACCTTCTCTGCGCGCGCAAGCTGTACTTAGGCAAGAACGAAGAAACCTAGTGACTCACCGAGGAACTTTAGGAATGTCTTTGAATTTTCGTTTCCTTAATGTTCGATGTCCGCCCATAACTACAACTTCGGCCTCTTCTTTTTCAGCGCCTTTCGGAATTCGAAAATTCGCTCCTCCGCTTTTGACTGTCATTCTTTCGTAGATCGGTTCGTTTTCGCTATCCCAATGTGGAAGAGGTTTTCGGTCATAAATTATTCTGCATTTTTCGATATCTCTATCTGGATGTATGATTCTTATGCCCCACTCGCTTTCTACGGGTTTCTTCGCGCGCTACCCGGCATGAGCCCAGCTGTCACGTCAATAAGAGGGTTCTGTAAAGTTGGCGGTTGAGGCGAACGAATTTCGCGCGCGCTTTGTACCCTAGATTGGTTCAAATCCCCGCGGTCCATTAACACAATTATATTTGAAATGGAAGTCAGATGCAAAGCACTAGGAATGTTACAGTACCTATTCATTCACTCAACCACTTCGGTTTCATGATCACATCTTTGGTGGTTTCGTTCTCGACATTCATATCGTACCTCAAATGAGATTCCGAGCAAGTAGAGGGTTAACTTCAGCAAGAATTGTTTGATTTTGATCATATCGCTTAGTTATCCTAGCTTCGTGCTGGAATTTCATCTTATTTGACCCAAATAATTCGGTCAACAATCGTTAAATCATTGGATTGATCTTCTTGCAATGTGTTCTCGCAACTCAGTAAGAGACCGCTAAAGAACTTTCTCGTCGCAGAAAACGTAGCGAAGCATCCTAACGGTACATACGCTACTGAGATCGCTAAAGAAACAGGCCTGCACTTGGCTTCTACTGTCCGAAGTTTGAGGCTCTTTCAAGAACATAATTGGATAGAAACTGAAAAAGGACGAGATAGCGATGACGAGAGAAAGAAAATCCGCCGTCTGAAACCCGAGCTAATCGCATGGGTCCTTTTCATTGCGAATTTATTTCAAGAGGTTCCAAAACCAGAGATGGTAGGTATTGATGAGAACCAATATCATGTAAATGAGATTACATTTCGAATTCCGGACTACAGCAAATTCTATTTTCGCACCAAAACAGAAATAAGAAAAATTACTGAATCGTTAATTTTTGGCCGTGCAGTAGCTCCTGCATCCTATGGCTTTGAAAGATTCTTTCCCCATCTTGTAACTCCGAAGCAAGTCAACAACACTGTGGAATCCAAGTATCTTCTCGAATATCAGCCTGACCTCATTGACCTGGTTCACTGGACTAGGCAAGCTTTGCTTTCGCCTTACTTCGGTGCCAAGAGATTACTAGAGCAAGGGAGAGTTAAGATAATAGGTCCTATAGGGACTAGAGCTTACAGTTATCTTACCATACGAAGGGTTGACAACAAAAGCCCGACAGACCCACGCAAAATATTCTTTCTGCAAACATCGGGAATGGGAGTTCATCATGGTAATCAGATTGCCCGCCAGGAAAACTTACAAGTGATCCCTATGACATCACCTGAAGAACTTCATGAGCGGGTACAAGCTGAAATAGAGGCGTGTCGAGTTGCTAGAATTATTGCCCAATCACCATTCACTACTATTTGGCAGACTAAAATGTATACATTCAGAGATATATCCTTGGAGACGTATCGGTTTGAAGATATTGACTTGCTTGTTGCTCCTACGAAAAGCCTAAAGGGTAAGGAAGCTGAAGTAGAAGCACTTCGAAAGTCCTCTTCAAACTACCTAAACCTGCTATATCGGCAGAATTATCGGTTCAAGATCGCAGAAGAATGCGTCCAAAGATTTAGGTCGCTTTTCAGCCTTCATTTTCGTGGCTCTAAGGTCCTATAAAGCTCTTTTAAAGACGGTTGTTGTGTTAATATTCCGATAAACCAACACCCTAACAATTCTTACCACAACCATAACCAAGCACCGCATGTTAATCTAAATGGTTCAAATCCTGTCAGCTCCACCTTCTCAACCCATCATGAGGCATATGCTTGATCCCTGACATTGTGTTCGGATAACAGGAATGGTTACTTCAGCGGTCGTCCAATTGGCTTCATTCGTCAGCTCAGTATTGGAAGCAAGATAATACAAAGGAAAGGTGCTTTTCTACCTGAAATTCAGTCCCTCCCGAGGCTTTAATCCAGAGTAATGATAAGACGGCTCAGATAGTCGCTGATGGAATTAAGACCAATCGCAATTCCATTAGGCCGCACATGGCCCTAGACGGCAAGACTCCTGCTCAGGTTGCAGGGCTAGATTTGCAGTTAGAGGGAATCAGGTGGAAGGCTTTAATAGAGAAAGCCACTAGAAACACCAAGATACCTAAATGAGCGTCCATCAAATTGGAAGTCTCTGTCCGTTCTGTAAGGAAGGGCATTTGTTTCCTACTGGTGGTAGAGAGGTAAGAGAGCCGACCGAACAACCTCTGTCTGGCGAGTCGAGGCGTGAGTTTACCGAGTTCATTTGCGACAAGTGTGCCAAGACAACAAGCCATTCCGAGATAGGACTTAATGCAACTCTTCCGAATCCAGAACTCAGCTGGACTACACCTTAAGCAAACCAATTTGGCATGTCCCGACATGCACCGCAATAGCTTTCTGATTGCTGATGCCCCTAAAACGCACCGGAACCGAAATTCATAAGTTTTTTTAAGTACTTTGCTGATTAACTAAATGATGACAGAAAAAGACGACATGGACAACCGCGCGCGCATCGTAATGCAAAATTCCTTGGACCGAGTGCTGGGAACAGTTTCTTGTCCTCTATTTAGCCCTGAAGATAATTTCCGTGTTAACCGCACTCTTCCCGCGCGCGCAAGAGGAGCCGGGGGTAAAGGGGAAGGGGATCGCTAGTGACTGGGAGCAGGGTCTACCTCATCACTGTTAACACTGCACTATTCTTTGTCATTCTCGTCGGCAGCAGACATTGCTCTTGACTTGAAGTCCTGGTTCCTGCCCGTCCTATCGGCATGTGATTGAATGCGTTGAGCGGCCTCCTTCGTCATCTTACCAGCTTTGTCGAGGGCGCGGATTGCGTTCATCCTTTGGATTGCCAGCTTTGATGAACGAGATTCTTTGGAGCCCTTCCGTTCGGAAGATTTAGACCCGTAGTCTCTATCGGAACCCATGTCCATTAGGAGATCGAAGCACTTAGGCTTATATTGTTAGCGGCAGGCCGACTCTGTTCAAGGGATGCAAGATTCAGCGCTAGAGCTCTCGGAGGAAGACTGGCCAAACGAACCTATTCCTTGGACGAGAGAAAAGACAAGGGAGCACGGTGTTGTCATGTCAGTATCACTGCCCTCGGATAGGTCTCTTGCGCGTTTGCTGTGCAGAGTTTGGAAGAGAGAGTTGAGGCTTTGGTGGGCCGCATGGACAGAAGGGTTCCATATTCTCGAGCCCCGCTCTTGGCGGAATTCCAGTCAGCAGTTTCACGTATGGTGCGTTTCGTCGGGCAGTGGCCCGTTGAGGGTCGTAGAGGCGAGCGAGGCTGCCCAGAGCATGGAGGCCAAAGAGATTGTGCTCCATCTCCATTCAAGAAAACTGGTTCATGGCTCCCTCTACGAATCCGCTTTCTTTCGCGGAAGTGAGGGTTTCGAACTGGCTCCGCCCCTGAACAAAACCATACTTGCCAAATCCTTGAAGGAGCGGATGGAAGCGGACGAAGGTTTCTTCGTCGGAGAGTATCCAGACGAGCGAGCATCGATTCGGGAGCCGACGCCTGCGTCAGAGGTCTGGGCCACGCTGAGCGCAGAGGCCCTCTCGTTCTATGAACTGACTTACTATTGTCAGGTAGAGAAAGAGAAAGTCGAGAGTTTTCCGGCGGATTCGGTCGTACTCCGCTTATTCAGAAAGGAACCTCACCCGACGATGGGCCCGCTCAGGCGCATGTCTGCCTCCTCGTTCTACCTATCGATGCTGAGAGAGATGGAGGGTGAACAGCTTGGCCTAGTGCTCAGCCCCTCGACCGACCCGTTCGAAACGAAGGGGGCAGTGGTTCCCGTCATCGGTGTTCACCCAAATGACGAAGACTGCCTCGTTATCCTACCCGACCCATCCAAGAAGTTCAGGTTCGAGAAGGGATGGTGCCACCCGAGGGACCTCGGCACGGCCAAACTGATGACGAGAAAGAGGCACACGCTTTCAAGGGCCGTGCGGCGGAGACACATCGTCAGATGGATTAACCTCGATGAGCAGGAGGCGCAGAAGGCGACAGACCGAAGATCGCTCCCCGCCGCCATCTTGAGGAACGAGGGAGTCTACTGCGTCCAAGGACCACCGGGGACCGGTAAGACCCACCTAGCATGTGATGTGATCGGGGCACTCTTGGAGGAGGACGAGGATGCCAGGGTGTTAGTGTGTGCAAAGGAGCATCAGGCGCTAGGAATACTTCGCCAGAAACTCCTCCAACGATTCAAGGACAGAATGGATAGCCACGTTCTGGTTTCTCAAGCTAGGGGAAAGATGAACCCGAACGAAGAGGGAACCTCGTTTGCATGGGCCAAGGGGATTGTTCGCAAAGAACCAGGGGAGGATTATCCATCTTCATGGCGGGAGGCTATCTTGGAATGGAAGGGTCAGCCGCCGCCTATCTTGGAGAGGCTCTACGAGGATTCCGCGCAAGTGGTCTTCGCCACCACTACCTCTTGGCCGATGAACGCTAGAAGGTTTAGTCATTTTTTTGAACCATTCGATTTTGTGGTTGTCGAGGAGGCGGGTAAGTGCTATCCCTCAGAGATACTCGCTCCTCTTGCATTGTCGCGGAGAGCGCTTCTCATCGGTGACCAGAACCAGCTACCACCATTCCAGCTGGAGGAGACGCAGGCGGCTGTGGAGCACCTACGGGAGATGATGAATGACCCTGAGCCCACCGAAGACAAGAAGGTTGAGGAGCTGGTCGGAGGACTCGACTCGAAGGTTGACTGGGACGGGGTGAAATCCTGGCTGCAGCCCTTCGCGAACCTTCAGCGTGCTTGTCCTTCGTTCATGTTGCAGGATCAGTATAGAATGGTTCCTCTAATCTCTGACTTGATTGGCGGAACTTTCTATTCTACCAGATTCGTGAACCGTCGGAGCGAGGACGACTGCAAGCCCCTCTTCCACCACCCGCTACTCAAGGACATGAGTCTGGTCTGGATCGACGTACCATACTGGGCGGACTACTCCAAAGCTCGCGAGGATCTCACGGGCCACCGGTTCAACAGAATGGAGATGGCGATCGTCGCGAAGCTATTTCGTGAGGTGCAATTCGGCGGGAGCGGCACGCCCAATATTTCAATCCTATCTCCGTATAACGCTCAGGTCGACAGACTCGCAGGCAACAAAGGACTGACCGCTGCACTACCTGATCTCTGTGATGGTGTCCCAGGGTTCAATCCACGGGATTCGGTCAAGACGGTCGACAGCTTCCAAGGGAATGAAGCCGACCTAGTTGTAGTCAGTTTAGTGCGCAACAACCCCTTCGGTAATCCGCACAACGCATGGGGCTTCGTCCTGAATCCGGAGCGGCTGAACGTCATGCTGTCGAGGGCGAGGCGGCATCTGGTGGTGATCGGCTGCTCGCGGATGATCGATTTGTACTCAACCTACGACGAGGTGAAGCCTCTCGTGAGTGTGCTGCGATATTTCAGAGAACACGGGCAGACAATCGACGCAAGAGACCTGGGAGTAGTGGTGCCTTGAATCTGAATCAATTCAGAGTGATAATCCCCATCACCCTGATCCGGGGAAGAATGCACTATCACACCGGGAGAAGAGACGCCGAAATAATGAAGGTGCTGCTAGAAGCAGTCGATGCAGCCCATGGATCGATTTCAAAACTGGAGGCTAGTCTGCCGCTCCCGCCGGGAGTCGTTGCGACACTGGTCAGCTCGGCAGCGAATTACGGTTTCGTCTCACTGAAAGGCGATGAAATCATGCTGAGCGAATCTTGCTCCAATGCTCTGCGAGAGGGTAGAATAGATTCGCTCTTCAGAAGCCAGAGCGACTCCGAACGATGTGAGTGGGCCATGGACACTTCCACTGGACTTGTACATGATTTCGTTTGGGTTCTCGAACATAGAAAGACCGTCGACGTGTTGGGCGATCTGGTCCTAGCTCAAGAAGTAAAAACTGACCAAGTTCCGACGCTCATGAAGGAGATGCGTCTTGACGACCTGATTCGAGTTTCCTCTATACGTTCAAAGTTCACCAGCAAAGAAGACGAGCCGAAGATTACCGTTGAAAATCTCGACAAGATCGACGAGCTCGAGGTCGCGGAAACAATCGAAGCAGCCGTGCCCGTAACCGAGCATCGCTCTGGAGAGATCACTAGGTGGATGCTGCCGCACGATGCCCCGACCTCGGTGATTGGATGCTTGATCCGGAAGAAGCCTGAGCTTTTCGCGATTAGGTATGAACTGAAGGAGGGTAGGGAAAAGTGGGCCCCGTCGCAAGCTTCTGTCTTACTCGAGAGTGTCGACAAGCTCTGGGAGAAGGTGCAGGACGCGCAGCTCGTGCGAACATCCTTCGAGGTAAGGAAAGAGTTGGCGCGCATCGCCCTTGACGAACTGAAGAGATGGAAGAGTTCATGGAAAGAGGAGAAGATACCCTACTCTGACATCAAATCCATGGATGTCTGGAGTGGTCCTGCTTCCAAACAGGGCGAAGAGCTTGCGAAGTTCATGAAACGCGTCCGGAAGCGCGTCGTAATCCTGACTTCATTTCTCAACAGGAAGTATGTATCATGGGTAGCGCAAATCCTTTCGAACCTTCCGAATGACCCGAGCGTCCTGATTCTGTACGGTCATGCGAACGAGGAGACCCCCGCAGAGCAGAACGCAGAGATCCAGTCCTACAAAGAGGAGCTGTTGCGCCATCTGCGAAGGGACATAACCCTGAATGTGGGCACAACGATCAGGAGGACGCACGAGAAGATAGTCATATCAGATACGAGCAACTGCATGGTGGGAAGCTGGAACATCTGTTCGAGCAACCCCAACAGCGAGCACCTTGAGGTCAATGTAGATCTCAAATCCAGGAACATCGCTGCGGAACTCTGTTCTGTCCTAGAGGAGGAAACCACCGAGAAGGATGTCGAATTCATCAAAATTCTCCGTGGCTCGCTCGAAAAGACGGATGGGAGAAAGGGCAGAGAGGTGGGACCGCGTATCGATTCGCTCCTATGGTTGATGGAACTGATTGTGAAAGCACAGGGAGAAGCACCGATAGATGTATGGAGAGAGTGGCGAATACAGCTATTGGGACTGAGAGATATTCTTTGGACGTATTTCGACTCGCCCCTTGCAACTGTACTTACGACGGAGAGCTTAAGAGACGTGTTCGTTGAACAAATTCGCTCTTCTTACCACAGCCTCCTCATCGCGACTGACAGAGTCAACCCTAACGGACTTGATGCATCTCTCGTACAGCACCTGTTCGAGAAGGAGAGGTTGATTCGCATCATCTGGGGAATCGAGTCCCCGGAATGGGACCTCCGTGACGAACCCGAGGTTCAGGAGGAGCTGAACGTGGCCGCAGAGACTTTAAGCGCCGTTATCAGGCGTGGACGCGAAAACGTGCTGACGAGTGTGAGGCCGATGCTGAACCACAGCAAGCTCCTCATCGTTGACGAGAACAGATTTATGGTATCGAGTAGCAATTTTCTGGCAAGGGGAACGGAGCCGACCGAAGAGTCCAGCCGAGAGATAGGCATCCTGATCGAATCGCCCTTGCTCGCGAGGAAGTTGTTGGGCCAGTTGATGCTGCATTCGGAGCCCATACGGCGGGGAATCGAGCTAAGGCAACGAGTTGGGCAGCCCTGGGACCTGTTCGAGCTGGTGAGGCAAGCCTTGCAGGAACTATGGGACGACAAGGAGATCGAGAACCCGGGAAGACCTGATCTTGTGAGTTTTGCCGTCATGAGCACCTTTCGGGAGTCCACAGAGGATGGGAGAATAGTCGGTGAAAGCGGGAACCTGTACAAACCGCTCGACATTTCCTTGAGCAACAGATGGGAGCAGTGCATGAAGTTCTTCGGAAAGGGAAGAATCAGGACGTTTCCGGGCGTCCTCCTGCAGGCCTACGAGGAGAATTTCTTCACGTATGCGTGCGAAATGATCGGGATACAACGACTTTGGAACAAAGGAAGTTACACAATTCATCCGCGTTCAAGAAAGACCTTCGTCCTCCTGCCAAGCTTTCTGCGCAAGCTAGGAAAATCATTCAAGCCGCCTACGGAAGAAGAATCCGCGGAAGAGGTGATCATTCCTGATGAAGAGGCGGACATTAAGAATGAGATGCTGTACAGTCTCTGGATTGGGAGAGCTCGGGACGAGGCCTGAAGCGCGCGAAGAATGTAAATGTCCGCCTTTTATTCAAGAACCTAGATTTTTGACACTCTGAATAGTCTGAATAGAGAAGAAGCGGTAGCTGGTCATTCTGACAAGAGGACAACGTCGAATGAGAAACGTGCCTCTAGCGCGCGCTCTTGCGATGTTGCAAACGGGTGTTGATTTTTGGGGGAACTTAAGAAGGACATCATGCTGATATTGTGGGATTGAAGGTTAAGGAATATCCAGATGGGACGATCCTGCTGGAAGGGAAAGCCCTAGAGGGAGCGAGGGAAGCGTATCAAGAAGAGAGGATTATTGAAGCGTTTGCCTTACTCCACGCCTTTATTGAATGGGAGATGGCAAACCTGTATGAGCAGAATCACCTAAGCAATGGAGGCAGCCTGATAGAACTAAGAGAGAAGGGAATTATGCAGAAGTATCGCTTCTCATGGTTGCGGAAGCAATTGCGTGATACGCAATTATTAAAGCCGGTAGAAGATCAAAGGCTTGGGAAGTGGTACGATCTGCGAAACAAGATAATTCATAGGTTGGTTGCTTACTCATACCATAACTACGATTGGAATCGAGTAACTAGGGAGCAGGTAGAAGATGGATTTCGTGAAGGTGAAGCACTTGCTGAGATGTTAAGAAGGCGAGCCTTGGGATTTTAACATCGTCCCGGTCAGATCTATCTGCTCACAACTTTCGGAGTTTCGTTCCAAGTAGTTGTTTCAGTTTGGTAGGTAACATCGAAGATTTTATATCTGTGAACTCTCCCTAGATTAGTTGCTATGGGGAAATATCACGGAGATGAACATACAAAGGACGAGAACGACAACCACGCGGTTCAGGGGAATAAAAACAATGACTCATATTGGACGGGCAGAGGATAGGATGGGCGTCCAGACGATTGGGAAGATCGTGAGGACGAAGAATAGTAACACTACATGAATTCATTAGTCGTACGGATTAGCTATTCAGCTGCCTACTTATACAACTGATGAATTAGCGGGGATAGATTACTCCCCAGCCTTCCTGATGTCTATGAGTGTCTGCCCTGCTTCTGTAGCCCAGACATAGCGCGCGCGGTCGGTTTCGATTGGGATGCTAGACTTTCGTCTTCAGCTTTAGAAGGTGGCTAACTAGACCCGCGACTTGATTTGCGGGAATTAGCTGACACGACTTCAGGTTCAAGTCAGCAAAGGCAGTCTCATAGGTCCTTGGCTCAACGTTCTTGTCGATTTCCCCAAGCACAACAAAGATGACGTGCAAGTCAGGGAGACCGTTAATCCGTCTGTTTATTGTGTCGATGAGGAGCTTTAGTTGGGCGAGTTTTTGGGCGACCTCGCTAGGTACGAGCTTTCCTGTCTTGCACTCGAAGATGAAGAGTGATGACTTCTCTACGGCACCCACATCAATTTCAACATCAATCGCGTAAACACTGTACGGGATACTTGTGCTGACCTGAGCACCATTGACGGTTTTGCTGATTACGCGGAACCCAGCTTTTTGCAAGCACTTCTTTACGTAGATTTCTAAGAGTTGTCCGTTGGAGATGGCTGCTCGGACCGCTTCAGGAAGCGATGCTTGCATTATGTGAAAGAGTTTGGCAGAGCAATTTGGACATTCGTCCTCTCTGTTCTTTACCTCGATTATTCTAACTTGGTCGCATACTGAGCAATATTCCAAGCATTCGCTCATCAATTTTAGTGCGCCTTGATCGACGAAATTCTGGAAGAAGTCTAGAGGAGTGGATACTTTACTCTGCTCCAAGTATTTTGACAGAATGTCCGCGAATATGCCGGAACCCTCAGAAAAAGACCGAGCCAGAAGTTCGACGATTTTATCTTCCTTAAGACCCGTATTCGAGTAGTAGACAAGTGAACCTTTACCCAAACAGTTGGCAATTATGTGGAAATAGCAGGCCCATCCGTCTTGTTCGAACAGTTGATCAACGAATTGAGAGACGACTGGATCCAATTCTATTTTTATTTTGTCCTCTCTGATTTCGCTCTGAAGGTCAGCAAACTCCTTTAGGATTTTCGTTTCGTCCAAGCTTGGTCGTCCTCTAAAGAGGAAGATACGCTTCGAGCATGCGAATGTCGGTTAGTTCCTTGACTAACTGGGCGATCCTATTTGCAATATTAACAACTAACGGATATTTGGAAGACGTAATAGGTGCGGCCCAATTCAAGTAAGTCAGGGCCCGGTATTCGCTTACGATACCCTCAATATCCGAACTGCCTATCGCCCGCACTAGCCTTACCGGGATTGCAGTACCCTGTTGCAATTGCACGGCATGTTGCAGCGAACAGACCAACAACGCCTCTTTGTTATTCACTCTCGCAAAAACCCCAGATTCCGGATTCTGCAGAACCTCCCCCAGCGAAAATATTCTTCGGCCCTCATTCAATATACTCACAAAGTTGAAATCTTCCCATGGACGTCCTCTGGTCTCTGAAACAACTTTTTGCATTGCCTCGATCTCATCTTCGTAGGTATCTCCCTTCCTAAAGACGACAATTCGCTTGACACCGGCTCTTAGGTTGTCCTGGACGAACCCCAGAAACCCAGTAAACCATTTTTCGTCAATGTACCTTCCTCCGAACGGTATTCCGATTGGCTTCCAGTCGATATCACCCCCTTTAGAATCACACATTGCAGCGAATGAATTCGCTCTATGTTCCGTGTATGGCGTGGCTGAGAATCCGATTCCTACATACATCGTCTCCATGCGCCTGTCGGCAGGCTCGGCAAGTATCCAAGCCGCTTCTTTCTTCCTAATCAATTTGGTATATAGCTGAAGGATAGTTCCACGCGTAGGACCGACTTCCCCTCTGGCAATCCTTTCGAACGTACTGGTCAGGAGTACTTGAGCTGGAACCGACCATCGGCGAAATATCTCCTCTTTCGTGGGGAGGTAGAGGTCGAAGCGATTTGGCGGCAGAACAACTAAAGCAATGCCCTGGCCTTCGACGGATACCCGCTTTGATTCAAGCAGATTAGGGAGTTTAGACCGTTCGATTTTGTTCGAGTATTTTAAAATGCTACTCGGGGAGAACTTCAGGTTCCCGAAGTACAATCGTTTGTAGCTGGCGTTCAAGTTCTCGAAGAAGCGTCTGATACTTTCGTCAGGCAAAGTCGCCGGGACCAAAACCACTACAACGGAAACGCTCTTTTCCTTTGAGTAAGGGCCGTACTTGAATATAGACCTGGGATCGCTTGATACCTCCGTCATCTGTCTTATGATGTTGAAGTGTAGGCTCGGCGGAGAGAGACGTGAAAGACCCGAACAGAATTTTTCGGCTTCTAATTCCGACCAGTTGAGTAGCCTGCGTCCAAATTGAATGTTGAAGAACGTATCTTCTATTGGATTGTCGAGTAATTGTGATACAAGTTGCTCAGTCTTCTTAACTCTATCTACCGGGTCAAGAGACGTTGGCTCAAGCGTCAGCGGGGTACTGGAAAGCGTTTCGAGTTCATCTCTATCGAAATAGGCGGTCTCAACAGGATAATTATATCCTGAATCTCCCAGTTGCACTTCGACAGTTTGTTGAAGTTCGTTCGTAAGTTTGAAACGGTGTCTTTGGTTCCAGTACTCCGCATAGGTCGTCTTTGTGCCTGGAACCAGCTCCTTGGCAGTATCTAACCTCATTTCGTTAAGTCGGACTATTTCTCCCTTGGATCCAGAAGGCAGAACTCTTACTGATTTTCCTAGCAGTTCGTCCGATATCTCCCTTTCGCTAAGACCTTGTCGTCTCAGGTGTTCAACATAATCGTGGATTGTGAGCACTACTTTGGAGATTGGGTCAAACCATGCGACGGCCGTCACGCTAGACGTATAATCAAGTCTGAAGTTGAAACCGTGGTATAATCTGAAAGTCCCTAGTTCTGTAATTTCTGTATCGTACTTTTGAAAGTTAATGAAGCGTCTCCCTTGAGCTGTGCGGCTGAAGCCTTTTTCGCGGAATCTGATATTTAGAGCCTTATCTGCAAAGGCTCTCTGGGCTTCAGGAAGGTCTTCGATTGATTGCTTTCTTTCGAATCTGGCGCGAGTAAAATCTAGACCGCTTGCACGAGCAGCATCCACTTCGGCAGAGGAATATACTACAAATCCATCTGCAGTGAGTTTGACAGCGGCCGGCGCTCCAAATTTCTCCTCCACCCCTCGCTCTATCCATCCCAGAGTTCTGTATCTGTCAGCTGCGCTTCTCATACCCTTTATGAAGGCTTCGTCGAAATAATTCTCTACAAGCGGCACCGTCTTTATTGCGAATGTTACCTTTACTGAATTTGAAATGAATTTTTCTGAAGGAATTTTCTCCACGGGACGCCCGGAGAAGAGCGTTCGTCTGCTTACAGCTGATAGAAGAGCCTCGGTTTGGTCTCTCCGAGAGTCTGGTGGACTAGCAATAAAGCGTTCAGTATTCTTCTCGACGAATTCTACATCATATCGATTGAGTGAAGACCCGCCCAGGGTCTCGGCAACTGCAACTCCTCGTGTAGATGCCTGAGGGTTTGAACCCGGGACGACATAGCCCATCTCAGCGAGAACTGAGATGATATTGTTGAATTTCTCTTCGTCAATATTCTCGTTGAGTAACGTGGAAAGCAAAGCTATTGCAAATTCTTGGTCCAGCGGCTGTTCTCTTTTCGAGAATGCGGTCAGAATGACCAAGGCCATGAGATTCCTATCCATAGAGCTTCTAACTTGAATAGCTGACCTAATTAAGATATAAAGATAGGAAGGGATCCATCGGTCCTGTGAGGGCTTTAGTCCATACCATATGCGTTCCTGACGGATCAAATCCGTGTTCCATCAATTTTACACCTGTTTCTTTGTCCTGCGACGCATATATGTTAGCGTGTGGAACTCCCCGGTCAAACAGCCAGTTCGTTGCCGCATTCAAAACATCCGAAGATGCATCCAATGCCAAGACCGTGATTTCTCCAGCTTTCTCTATGCCTTGAAGCGGAATCTTACCGGCAAGGTATTCTGGGACCATGTACAGGGGGACCATTTCTTGTTGCAAACACTTCCCTTCGAAGGCGAGAGCCGCCCCAGAAGCCTTGGTTTCCTCAGAAATGAAGAAAGCTCCTCTGGACAGAACTTGATCCATGGTCTCAGGCCCAAGAGGGGCTGGTCTGAAGAACAGAGTCACAGTTCGTATGGAAGGAAACAAACTCTTGATAATCCTCAGAGATTCCTCACGGTCGGTAATCTCTCTCACTCTATGTCCGGAAGAAGGATGCACCTTTCCAGAAAATGTAGCTCGAGCTTCATTTTCCAAGAATCCGTGCTTCTGCAGCGTTGAAATTGAGGGTTGCTTATCCTGGCCAGGAATACAACTAATGAAACTATGACCCGTCTTTTGCGCCCTAACAATGGCAGCACTTACCAACAAGTCAGACACTTCATTCATTTGAGTTACTCTGCTTACATTGAAGCAGCCAATTGCAACATTTTTGGGGGTTATGCGGAGAACCGCTGCCGCACCCAAAATCTTGGGTCCATCGATCGCCACCATAGCGTCCGCCTTAGAGAAGCTAGACACCCCGTTGAATACCATCAAAGCAGGATGATTGTGCCGCTTCTGGAAGTACTTACTAACACTATTAGAAAGTTCTTGAGACGGATGGACTATCTTGAGCAACAGCGCCTCGGAATGGTTGCGTTGGAATGATAACTCTTTTGACTAGGAGAGAAACTAACAATTCCATCAGTAAATCTAGAGAAAGGTCGAGGGAGATAAATGGAAGATCATTGTCAAGACGCGCAACTCTCAATGTCCTAGCGCGCGCCAAAGGCTGTCATCGTAATTGCCGTTATGAGACCTGCTGATAACGCTATGAGTGCGAAGAGGGTGATCACGACATAGTGATGGTTGCTCTCTTGAACAGTTGACATCATCTTTTCTACACCTGCAGGCCTTAAGAGAACTTTTTGCATAGATAATTCTACAATTCCAGACAAACGGCTGCCTGTATAGCATGGTGATTCAAAAGCAAGGTGCACGAACAGATCTGCGAAATTGTTCTCTCTATCCCATCGGAAGATCTGGTAGTGCAGAACCAAAGACTGTGGTGTACAAGATTCGAAAACATTGCAAATATGAATAGTATACTTGTGATGTAACCTTGATACTATATCTAGGTTTATCCTAGCCCTTTAAACAACTTAACGGTTGCTTTCTCTAACCGCTTGAGCTTTGTAGGGTATTCCTTCTGGATTGAACGACTCTTAGGGCCCTGGAAGAAGGCGTTGTAGTCGACACCTTCTTTTTTCCATCTATTGAGCCATGAAGCATGACAGATTTCAAAGTAGTCTCCAATTATTCTTGATAGATTCTTCCAAAACTTATCGTAATCTCCATCGTTACCCACCTCACAAAATGCTATGAACTTTCGTTCCCAATCAATAGGCATCTCTCTACGCAGGGCATCGTACATGAACTTGAGTACATGGGTTGATGCGGGGTTCTTGAAAACATATTGTTTGTCAAAAGAATGAAATCTTCTCTTGGACCTTCGATATGATTCCTTTATGAAATCCCAATATAGTAGGTAAGGAGCAAGGCAGTCACCAGTTGATATATCCAGAGGAAAGATATCATCATACGCCTCATCATCAAAGAAAGTTTCGGGTCCACCTGCAACTGCCTTTTCTGGGCTTAGTCTGATGGCAGCAAGAACCTTGGCAACGTCCTCGTTGTTAATTTCCTCGTTAGGATACTCCTCCTCTATCGAAGGCTCATCCTCTTCCATATCTTCAAAGCCTTCGCCCCTCTTGATCTCATAGTAATAGCCCCGCCTCTTGAATTCGCGCTTCAGCCTGACTTGGATAGGGTCTGTAGATTTGAAATCGCGAGCCACAACCCGATTAGAGCTATTCTGGAATCGAGTGATTCGACCGATGAATTCATGATCGGTACCTTCCATAACTCGAACCAGTACATCTGACTTAAGCTCGCCTTCGTAATTCGCTATGCTCCATACGGTTTGACATCCATTTATGACTTGGGGGTTGGTAATCCTGATGTATTTGCTTTTAGGAATGAGATTCGCTTGGTCACAAAGTACGGTGATCCCGTTGTTGTAGTACCAGAAGTTCGCCTTTTCTGCATCTAATGTTCTCTGTATTCCCGCTTGAAAGACCCAGAGCAGTTTACCCGTCATTACGTCCACTTTGAAGAAGGATTCGCCCAATAGGTTTGGTCTAGACCAAACTTCTTGTAGCGAGTCTTTGTGCTGTTTTTGTATCTCTAACAGGGTGTTCTTACAGGGTGCGGGTAGTTTGTGGTGTTTGTTTAATCTTAACCAATTGGTTTAGCTTCCATAATCACCAATGTTCACCCCAGTACAGCGCTCCTGTTTCGCGCACGTATAGGCTAAACTTAACC
>JACQRY010000233.1 GCA_016206275.1 Nitrososphaerota archaeon | reverse complement strand
TAGTTACGCTAGTCGTGTCGGCTCTGACATCGATCCTCACAGGAGCCTTTGTTGCCTTATTACATGCAAGAACACTCTTGTTAGCACAAATATTAGCCTCTACATCAAGAATTGTTGCTGGAGTGATTCTGGTTATTTTAGGTCTGGGTGCCCTCGGAGTAGCTATCGGTAACTCATTTGTGTTTATTGTATTGTTCATTGTCCTCTGGATTTCAATCTCTTCACATTTGAGAATCATGAGGAGGCCGCACGTATCAGAAATGAAGAAAGCAGCGAGAGAGCTCTTGGAGGCGGGCTCAGTAAGTTGGGTACCTAATGTGATCTACATACTGGGAACACAACTAGGAATAATAGTAGTCTTTGGAGCCTATGGTGCATTCGAAGCAGGAGTCTACTTCATAGCTCTAGCCATATTATCGATTATTGCAAGCATCTATTCATCAATTATGGGTGTAGCTTTTCCCATTCTTAGCGGGATGACAGGTGGAAGGAAGATGGCTATCTGGAGGGCGATAAGGCTTAGCCTTGTCTTCTGTATGCCACTGACCATAGCAGCTTTGACATTTCCAAGGCCAATATTAGGGATCTTTGGAGAAGCGTATGCAGTTGCAGATCTTACACTCTCAGTGCTCCTCTTTAGCACAATACCGCTCATAATTTCTACGGGCGTGTACACATTGGTCTATGCATACGGAAACTACCGACAAGTATTCGCAATAGGCTTGGCAGGAAACGTACCCTCTGTAGTATTGTACTTCCTCCTTACACCTCTTCTTGGGGGGCTTGGGGCATCCTACTCATATCTAGCAGGTGCAATTTCAGGCGTGATAGTTTCAGTCGCAGTTGCTCATCGGATAAAGATGCAAATCATATGGTTCGATGTATACAAAGCCACTTCAATCCCGCTCATAATAGGATCTCTAGCATTTGTTGCTAATCTGAACTGGTTGATAGGAGGTTTAGCCATACTCTTTGTTTCATTCTTCGGCTATACTAGGCTCAACCTTTTGACAAAGCAAGACATGAAAGACCTCGCCGAAGCTATACTTCCAAGAAATGTTACCAATTCCATTTACCATAGGCTTGGATGGATGATCGGGATCTTGTATGGTTAGATTATGATGCATTGGGGGTGTCGCAAGTCCAATAAAATGCGATGAGCATCGCCATCGCAGCACATATCTTCACGAAGGTGTTGGCCTATCTTGCCTTGTTAGTTCCCTTTCTGGGCGAGCTGGGAGTCGCTGCATCCTACTCTATAGGATTCTTAATTGCTCTAACTGCTATACCTCCCTCTGCCCTAAAAATAGGGTACAGAGTTAACTGGCTAGAAACCATCAAGATCTTAGCAATCCCAACATCGTTAACAATCGTCCTTTTCTTCTTTAATTCCCCTTGGGTATTGGCGTTACCCATCCTACTTCTATCATCCCTCCTAGCTTACACCAGACTTCGCATAGTCACAAAAAGCGATCTCCTTGAGGTTTCCCAAGCATTTCTATCCAAGGAGTCAGTTTCAAGAATGTACTCTTACACTAGGCCTCTTATCAGGTTGATGTACGGAGAATAGACGATCACAGGAGTGCAGGGGAGATCCACATATAGATCTTGGCTTTTGAAGTTCTCTTTCTGCGGGTTCAAGCATGGGAAAGTATAGTACACTTGATCACTAATAGATCTTCCTTCAGTCTTTTAATATGTAGATAACAGCCGTAGAAAGAGGATTTTGACCGCTAGCTCGACTCGGTCACTCAGCATGCTGAGGGTATTTGCTGACAGGAGCAGGAGTGTAGGCACTGTAGTAAGTCGAGCCAGTAGGCACCGCAGTAGTAAAGCGGTGTTCAGCATGTCTATTACAGCCATCATCTTATTCGCTCTTCTTCTTACACCTAGTGCTTATGCTGTAGAGATACAATTTCTCAATATAAAACCTACGCCATACAAGCAGCCTGCTCCAATAACGATCAATGCCAAACTGACGTTTCAAGGGGATAGATTTCCTATACAGAAGGTTGAGATAGAAATCATTCCTCCATCCGGGCCTGCCATAATTGGGAACTTCAATGTAGATGGTAGCCCTCAGGGCACTCCTCCAAAAGCATTCATTAAAGTCACAGCTAGTGCTGCAGGCTTTGGGTATGGATACTTGTATGGATATGGTTATGGGCAAGGTTATGGATTCGGCTACGGAGTTGGAGGGTACGGATATGGCTACGGTGCTAATCCTCCCATAATAATCTGGTCTATTCAACTCAATAGCACAGCATTAGGAGCAGGAACATTTCAAATCAAGGTTAATGTGCATACAGGCCTCTCTCCTCAACCTATCTTCTCCAGCCAGCTCGCTAGCTTCCAGATAGCGACGCCTCCTGGATTGGTCGGCAAGCTCAGCCAAGCTGGAATTAGCGGTTCTTCACCAGAGTTCAACGATCTCCCGAAGACTGGACTGCGCGTAAAATTATCCGGTGCGACTTACGAGAATGCTGGATCCGGAGCAATGACGGTTGCGGTCTATGATGGAGTGCCATCGACTGCCCAGACACTACAACAATCCAAAGGGAAGATACCGATCCACTTTGTCGATGTGGCTGTAAGCGGAGTTACCGCAGGTACGGCTACAATCGAAGTAACTTATCCTCAGCCAACATCTAACATCGATGAGAGCACACTACAGTTGTTCTACTGGGATGGTAGCTCCTGGCAATTGGCATCTAGCCAAGTCCTTAATACTGCAACTAATACGATAACTGGTCAAGTCCCTGTAACCGCGCTAGGCGGAACGATATTTGCCATAGGCGGCTCGACAGTTGCTCCTCCACCACCAGCTCCGGCACCAGCACCCGGACCCGGGGTTGGAATAGTAGGCCCCAGATTTGAATTTAGTGTTTCTGCCTTTGGGCCTAACCCGACCATAGTTAATCCGGGACAGACCACATTTATCAGGGTAGAAGTGACTCGAGCCATGGGCAGCGCGGAGCCCGTTTCCTTATCGATTTCAGGTCTCCCTGCTGGTGCTAGTGCTGTCTTTACACCGCGGTCTGGAACCCCGACTTTCTCCTCAACTCTAACGATAGCCACTTCCTCGACAACACAACCTGGAGCTTATCCGCTCACTATAACAGGTGTTAGTGGATCTCTAACTAGAACGGCTTCGTCTATATTGACTGTTGTTGTGACTGCTCCTCCACTGCCTGAACCAATAGTTATACCACCTCCGCCACCTGCACCTCCTCCTCCAGCACCAGTTGCACCTCCGCCACCAGCTCCGGCACCAGCACCAGTCGCACCCCCATTACCGCCTGCACCAGTCGCTCCTCCAGCACCACCAGCTCCAGTGATCGCACCACCACTTGCCCCTCCAGCACCAATACCTCCACCGCCTCCTCTACTACCTCCACCGCCTCCTGTAGCTCCGCCGGTTGCTCCAGCAGCGCCTCCTGCACCACCTCCAGCACCGGAACAGGTCGGACCGCCTTCAGGCATACCTACAAACTTGGCCATCACGGCAATAATTCTATTCGTAGTATTGGCTTCCGCAGCGTTGGTTGTAGGGGCGCGCAGGAAGGCAAGGCCTAAGGCAGAGCACCCTATGTCTTGATCAGCCTTGAACCGTGGGT
>JACQRY010000231.1 GCA_016206275.1 Nitrososphaerota archaeon | reverse complement strand
GTCTAAAGTAGGATCAGGGTACCTAGACTATGGGGACACTCCTGCTTTTCCGGGTGTGTTTGAAGCATCATCTTATTCAGCTGGCTCTACTCTAAGAGGACTGGATATGGTGATGAAAAGCGAAATTGACCATGCCTTCAATCCGATGGGCGGGCTTCACCATGCTCGAAGAGATAGAGCTGGAGGTTTCTGCGTCTTCAATGATGCTGCCCTTGCGATAGTTAGAGCAAAACAACATTACCATGTCAAAAAGGTTCTCTATGTTGACATAGATGTCCATCATGGCGATGGTGTCTTCTATGAGCTTTACGATGACCCTGCTGTCTTCATAGCAGACATCCATGAGAACGGCAAGTTCCTGTATCCAGGTACAGGTTTCGAGTTTGAAACAGGGGAAGGAGAAGCTAAAGGCACCAAACTTAACCTACCTCTTGCCCCAGGCTCAGGAGACAAGGAGTTTAAGGAAGCCTTTGACCAAGTGATCAGATTCGCGCAGGTTGCGAAGCCTGACCTCATTGTCATGCAGACAGGTGCAGACGGATTGAAGGATGACCCTTTAGCTCATCTCCAGTATAGTGAAGAGGCCCATAGATATGCATCTTCTTTCCTCCACACTTTCGCCCATAGTTGCTGTGGGGGGAAGATCATTGCGATGGGAGGAGGGGGGTATGTGGTTGAGAATTGTTCGAGGGCTTGGATGGCTGTGGTAAAAGCCTTTGTGGGAATATGATTATATGGACGCAGCATAGATAACTACTTTGAACTTTTTTAGTGGTTTGTTCACTTTTTTGGGCAGTCATGGGCATATTGATTCAGAAGTCTTAATATGAATGAAAACCTATGTTAGCTTCCAGGAGAGGAAGCTAGGGTCAGCCGTCTGGGAAATTAATCAGGAGGAGGTGTCATGAGTCTAACCCAAACTCGGCGAGCCATAGCCGTATGCAAATGGTGCGGACGAAGATTAGGGAATGAATACTATTATCGCTGCAAGACTTGTGGAGCAACTTACTGCTACATTCACTCTAGCAAGCATGAACACAGCATAGGAACAAAATCTTGGCTGCCTGCCGACCGTAAGAAGGTGTCGCCCCGTTCAAAGACATGATCAGGAACTTCTTCTCGCCGCCCTCCTAGCGATAAGTGCTGCTACAGTGCCAGCTGCTACGCCACCATCTATGTTGACAACGCCTATCCCTAGGGAACATGATTGAAGCATCGTCATCAACGCAGCCAATCCTTTCTCTCCTAAGCCGTATCCGAATGAGGTTGGAACTCCGATCACAGGAAGATCCACCAGTCCCGCGACTACTGAAGGCAAAGCGCCTTCCATACCCGCCACAACAATGATCACGTCAACATTCTTTTCAAGCATAGTCTTGAGGGCTTTGAAGACTCTGTGAACTCCGGCTACCCCTACATCATACGCCGATACAACCTTGCACCCCATTTCATTGGCGACAACTTCTGCCTCCTCAGCAATGGGAATATCCGATGTTCCAGCCGTGAGAATTCCAACCACCCCGCCATGAAACTCCGTTTGATACCCGCTGCTCTTCACCAAGATAATTCTTCCACTAGACTTTACTTCAAGTTTCACTCCTTTAGGGAGCTTTCTTCGAAGAGTTTTCAAATGATCTTGGTTTGCCCTGCTAACGATTACTCTGCTCTGAGATTTCAGCGCCCTGACGACAATTTCTAGTAGTGTCCGCTCATTCTTTCCCTCAGCGAAGATGATCTCAGGAACCCCTTTCCGCATCTCCCGATTTACATCAAGCTTTGCGTATTGCTCAACCTCATCAATAGCTGAAAGCCTAAGAAACTTTTCGGCTTCCTCAACTGATATCTCTCCCCTTGCAAGACGCTCCAGATGCTTACGCACAGTGCTTAACCCCTACTTTGGAGGACAAGAATACCTGTTACTTAAGGTGCAACATGAGTCAAATGCTTCAAGTTTCAGGTCGATTTATCATAACATTCTTATGATTGGCGCAAGCATCCAAATGAGGTTATGCTCATCATCTCGCTCCTGAAAGGAGTCCCAGCTCGCACAACCCAAGTAGTCACCGTAGGGGGGATCCTAAGTCGGGAGCAGATGGATAT
>JACQRY010000243.1 GCA_016206275.1 Nitrososphaerota archaeon | reverse complement strand
CTGCAGTAACGCTTCACATCTTCACGCGTCGACAGCCACAGAGCGATCGCGTTCCTTCCAAACTCCTTTTCCACGACACTAATGGCTTCGGAAAGGCTTGGCTTTCTCAAAAGACCTAAGGTAATCTTGATGTCGTCAAGCAAATGGTCATTCCCTAATTCTAAAACCTCATGTGAAATTACGTAGCGGGCTCGCCTTACGCCCGAACCATAGACACTCTCGGTTCTGTATCCAATCCTATCCCTAAGAAGCCTTTGAGCTGAAGGACTCAGCTGCTTATGACTAGCTACGACGAAGGTCCTAGACGCCACGTTTTTTCGCTTAGCGTTGTGTTTTGTTAGAGTCGTTGACACGCATCAGGCCGTAAGCTTTCTTCTTTCTTTCGGTACTGTTAATCTTATCTCCTTGAGGGCAGTAATAATTTCCCTGCAGAAGGCTGGAAGATCATTGGGAACCCGTGAGGTGATCAGGTTTCCGTCCCGAACCACTTCCCTGTCCACATACTTGGCCCCAGCGTTGATCACGTCATCCTTAATCGCTTTGACACATGTGGCCGTCTTACCCTTCAGAATCCCAGCTGAAACCAGTACTGACCCGCCGTGGCAGACGGATGCAACGATCTTCCCCTGAACACTCATCTCACGCACAAGTTTCGTTACCGACTCATATCTCCTCAAATAATCCGGCGCCCATCCACCGGGTACAACAACAATGTCAAACATGGAGGCGTCCACCTTGTCAGCAGTGGTATCTACCTTAACCTCGTAGCCATGCTTACTCTTGTAAACCTGACTGCTCCCGGTTCCCACAACAGTTGTTTGAACGCCTTCCTCCCTCAGCCTATACAACGGGTACCACAGCTCCAAGTCTTCATAGAAGTTCTCAGCCAGAACAGCAGCCCTCTTACCAGCCAGCAACCTTCCTCATCCTCAAACTATTAATCAAGCAGGCTGACATATAAGCGATCTATTGTACTGTTCCTGTAACCATTATTGAAACAAGCTTACGGAGTATAGGAGGTGTCTGTCTCTGCCTCTCTCTGTCTCTGCTAACTCCTCCGTCACAGGAACACGTAACACACTATCCCCAGAGCTTATCCACAACAAACCTTTGAATCGCAGCACGATTAGGCATACTCTCCAAGATGTTCTCCGCCAACTCCGCCTTCCCTAACACCACATCGACAGTCACCTCGATTACCCTTGGAGGCTGATCGACGAATTCCGCGTCATACTTCAGATGCACCTTGAAGCCGCTACTCCTCACACATTCAAAAAGTCTTAGAGACCTTAACTTGGGCCAAAACCCTGACTCAATGAGGCGCCTAGCCATCTTGTCACCAGTCTTCTCCGCATGAGCCAGAGGGTTAGGATCCTCTCCATCGTAAGGAAACATCTAGATACGCAACCTAAGATACGGCAATCTCCCAGTTAAGAAGCCTTCCAAATGAAAAATAGTCAAAACCATTTTAACCCCTAAAACACAACATGCAGATCGCAGCACCCCAAGCAGCAAAAACACCGGGTTCACAAGATATGACAGACTTTGAAAAGCTCGTGGAGGAGCTTCTGAGGCAGAAGCCAGACATAGAAAGAGCCTCACTATCGAAGATGATAGAAGACAAGAAGAAGAAAGTCGGCGCGGGATACCTGACAGATCAAGGAGCCATATTCCTAGTCGCCTCAGACCTCGGCGTAACCCTCGACAATGCGGCGAAAACCGATCTCCGCATAAAAGATCTCTACATCGGTGCCAGTGATGTTACCATACTTGGAAGAGTTCTCGCGGCATACCCCCTCAAGAACTACAACAAGAAAGACGGGTCGAACGGAGCCTACCGTCGCCTAGTAATCTTCGACTCGGATTCAGCTATCCCCGTAACCATGTGGGATGACAAAGCAGAGCAGTTCGACTCAACATCAATTTCAGTTGGCGGAGCGGTGAAAGTCTTAGGAGGATACGTTAGGGGAGGACTCAACGGGGAACCAGTCCTACACATAAGCGCCAAAGGAGAAATACAGCCAGCCGAAGACGCAGAAGCCTCTCTACCCAGCTTGGACACTATCGCAAAAAACCCGTCCAACGTGAAGACCGCTCAGAGATATCTGTGCATAGAAGGCACCGTCAAGTCTGCCCCCCGATCCTCACAGTTCACCGGCCGCGACGGCACACCTAAAAGAGTCATACAGTTCCACATAGCAGGCTCAACAGGACCAAGTGCAAGAATAGCTCTATGGGACGGCGACGAGGCAGCCGTAAACCTGCAAGTCGACACCAAGATCAGGCTCCTCAACGTAAGATCAAAGATCCTAAGCCACGGAGAAGTAGAGTTCCACGGCGACGAGGGCACGAAAATAATAATGATCTCACTGCCACCCCCATCTGCACCAAAAAACGTGGCCGAAACATCGTCACTAAGACTGCTCTCCTACGGCCCGTCAAGAACAAGCCGAGACGGCGCACCCTTCCTCAACGCCCTAGTATTAGACGCGTCCAACGAATACAAACGACTAGTAGCCAAAGGACCAGCCTCACAGAAACTCAGTGAAATACAGCCCCTAAGCCTATTCAACTGCAGCTACCGGAGACTCGACGACAAGAGCATCATATGCGACAAAGCTGACGACATAACACCCGCAACAGACGAGAACCAACCCGTCAAAACAAACGCCTTCACCGAGAAAGTGAAAAACGTAAAAGCAGAAACACCCCCCTCAATCTTCGAAGTCATCGCCCTCTCGCGCACAACCGTTGAAGACATCCCCATGAAGGACGGCTCACTAACAAAGAAAGGCGAACTACTGGTAGGAGACGAAACCGGCGAAATCAAGGTCATAGCTTGGAGAGACCTTGCTGATACTCTT
>JACQRY010000237.1 GCA_016206275.1 Nitrososphaerota archaeon | reverse complement strand
TTTTTCTATCTTCAAGCTTCAAGGGAATCTGGCTGTGAATAGGATCAAAGTGCTGTTTCAAAACAGCAACGGCTGCTTCAACGTGATCTCTATCAATGGGCGCTCTAGCCTCGGCCAATTCTTTTAAAGCCGCGCGGAATTTTTTGTTTAACAGAATTTCTAAAAGTTTTCGGTCCGCCTTATGAGTTTCTTGAAAGTCATTAAAAAACGCGACCGCTTCTCCAATGACATCTTGCGAAGTAAGTGTCTTGCCGCCCCTATGCGGGTTACCTTCCCGACCGGTCAGTAAATCCGCTCCTTTGGCCTCAATTTCTTTCCAATGAGTAATGACCTCAACCGCGGCGTCAATGTTTGTTGAATGCTCAAGGAACCGGGTCATGGCCTGGGCGTAAGATTCCTTGACAAGAACAAGGGCTGTTTCTTCTTTGTGTCCTTTGGAAGTGCCCTTGCCAAAAATCGTCATGCCTAAAGCGCCCAAACCAACGGCAAGCAATCCAACCGGACCGGACAATAGCGACATGAGGCCCAGGGAAACAGAACCACGCTCTTTGTCCACCCGGCGCTGGCCGGACTCAACATTAACGGCAGGAAGATTCATCTCCTTAAGTTCGGAGCTCTCACTTTTCTTTTTATCCTTCACCCACCTTCCCGCCAACCTGGCTCCCAGCATTGCGAGAGCCCCCTTGGCTAAGAAAGAGGCCAATGTGGACGCCGCGCCTGCCCCTAATGCTGTTGCGGCCAGGACTTCCAGTTGAGGGCCAAACATCATGGAAGCTGCCAGTCCTCCAGCCAAGGGAACTAATGTTTTCTTGGAGAAGAAAGGGGCTTGGGTATCTATGCCCATGGTCCTTTGGATAGCCCGCTTGAGTAGGGCTATGGGGAAGTTCCGGGCTAAAGGCTTCTGAATTGTCGTCTGACCGGCTTTAAGACTGACCCCGGATGTCTCTAGTGCCATCTCCTCCGCTTTGATCTGGGCTTTCTCCATGTTTTGGGCCAGGATGTCTTTGGTGACATGGTTTAATCCCTTATCTTTGGCCTGCAATCTAAGGAATGGGTTTTGATTAGCCGTCTGTTCATCCGTAAATGTTTGGAATTCTTTTTGGGCATTAGGGAACCTATTGCCTAGGATTCTGCCCATGACTTGGGAGACAAAGACCTGGGGCATATCTTGAGGATCAATCAAGGTCATCCTGACTTTCGTGTACCGGGCCTGTCCAGGCAAATCTATGCCTCTGCCTGCCACCGGGGCCTCAAGAAGAAGAACCCGGGCTTTACCCTGGGCTAGGGCGTCAATGTTGAATGTCGCTTGAGCCGGGCTATTGTCTTTAAGCTCATATTTGCCTGAGGACCACTGGGAGATTTTGCCGCTAGACTCGGGGTTGGTTCTTTCCAAGGATTTTCTAAGCAACCTGATCTCCCGTGTGCTTTTAGCGGCAATGATCTCAAGCGCTGGAGAGGCGTTGCCTAGGGCCCCCCTGGCTTGTCTTAAAATCTTGGCGTATTTCTCTCGGGCTGTTAAGGAGTAATCCAGGGCCATCTCCGGCGTCTTAGTCGGGCTGCCCAGCTCTTTAAATCCCATCCTGTTTAAAGCGCCTTCAAGTCCATGGGGCTTAGTGCCGGAGGCTTTCCAGGTCATAGGGGAGGCATTGACAACATCCGCCATGGTGGCCTGGGCTTCATGCTTGTAGGGCAGGGTCGCGTCCAGGTTATGTTTGATCTCAAGGTAACGTCTGGCTGAGATATCCAAGGTCTCGCTCCAGGTTCCGGACTCGGTCTTAGGGACGATCCTTCCGGTTTTGTTATTGACCCTGTATTTGGCCATTAGGCTGTCTAAGGAAAGGTAGGCCTCGGACATGGCCCGCATTTCTTTTAAAGCCATGGTCTTGTTGGCAAATAAAGCGGCTTGCTTTCTGATCTCTTTGGGGAGGCCCTTGTCTTTGGCCATGACTTCAAATCCTTCGCTAAATCTTTGGGCATGGAGCTCTAGGGCTTTATTGATATTTACGAGTGTTTTATTGGTATTTAAAGGAGCCTTGCCCTCTTTCGCCTTTATCGCTTGTATCGCCTTTCTCGCTTTTATCGCTTTTCTCGCCTTTATCGCTTTTATTGCCTTATTCTCCTTTCCCCAATTCGTCTCCATCTTAGTTGAGGCTATCATCTCGGCACGGTCCTTCATTTGGCGCAGAAGCTCATAGACAGGGTTGGCCTTGCTTTTGCCTGTTTTGGCAACGATGTAGCTTTTAGCAACGAACCCTTGATGGGAGCCCTCCGCTATAGCGGGTTCCAGGTAGGGGGCATCCGCCTCATCGAGTATTAAAGCCGTGTCTTTGAGTTTGGTTTGGCCTGGGGGAAGTTTTCCCGCTTTCTCCATGGTGGCCTGGCTCTTTAAGGACTCATGGGTTCTAAATTTGAGGTTCTTAGGAAGACTGCCGCCATGAAACGCCGATATATCCGCCTGGGCCTGAGCCAGGAGATCGGGGGTGGAGGTGGCGAATGTTAATTCTTTGGCTCCCAGTTTAAGAGAAAGGGCCTCTAGTAGGGGATAAAGGGCGCCTCCCATGAGGATGGATTTGCCGCCTCCGCTGGTCAATTTAATGTAGATGTTTTTCAGGGACCGGGGGTTTCCGGCGCGGCTCAACTCCTTCATGACGGACTCAAAGACTTCAGCCTGGCCTTCCGTTATTTCGCCGGTTTCCTTATTGATGGAACCTTTCTTTAATTCTGTGATGGCGGCGCCGTCTTTGGTTTTGGCTGAGCCGGATTGCAAGTATTCCTTTAAGGCTTTCTTATAGGCATGGACTGCCTGCTTCCTGGCTGTGGCGCTGTCTTTTGTTGCGCCGTCTTTTAAAGAGAGAGCCTTTATCAGGGTTGTGCCAGCGGATTTAAAAGCTTGACCCTTGGCCGTAGCCAGCGCTGTCTGGGCCGGGCCTGATTCTAAAGCCGTGCCTTCGCGGGTCAGGAGACTCGCGGCATCGGCGGCTGTTTCTGGGGTGGAGTTGCTCCTTTGACGCAACTGGTCCGGTGTTTGTCCTTCCAGGTCTTGAGAAATCTGTCGGGCTTGTTTAGCCTTGGCTTTTAGGTCTGCAAGGGCAGGACCATCGGCTTTATTCTGGCCTTTGCCTCTAACTCCTTCTCTAACCCCTCCTTTCTTCCCCTTGCCCTGCTTTAGCGGGGAGAGGGCAGGGCGAGGGGTTTCCCCCTTCTGACTGCCTGCTTCTATTGCTTCCGCTTGAGCTTTGTTGCCATGGCCATAAATCTCATGGGTCCCATACCAGGATTTGGATTCCAAGGAGCTCACCCAGTTGCCGAACTTATTGAGCCTAAAGAACCTGGATACAGGGTTGTTAAATAATAGCCTGTTCTGCCAAAAGTTGGAGGTGATTATTTTGTGGTCTGCCCAAGATAGGCCTTTGGTTAATAAATTTTGTTGGCCTGGGACTCTCTTGCGCATGCCATAACCCAGGCCCAAGGCCATGGTAATGTCCATGATGGCTTTATCGCGTTTTTGTTCCTTCCACTGTTGGACAATAGGGATTTCCTGGTTTAAGGGGCCGGATTTTTTGTTTAAGTTGAGATCGTTGGATAAGGCGTAATAGCTCTGGATGTTTTTAGCGCCGTCCCAGACCATGGGGCCTACCATGGACGCAAAAATAAGGCCTTTGGTTATTCTTCCCGCTAGAACCGAATGGGAAGAGGCAACTTTGGTGATTCCTTTAAACAAGGGGTTAAGTCCCATGTTTAAGGCGGCTATCTGAGCTGCGGCCAGGCCGTACTTGTGGACTGTGCTCCTCCAGCCGGACCAATAGGCAGCTTCAGAGGCGTTGCCTCGGGATCGTTCCAGGGCCGCGTTATTGGAGTAGAGGCTTCCCATATCCAGGACTGATCCTGTTTCCGATAGAAAGCTGTCCATGTCCGCATCAGTGGAGGCTTTCTGCAGGGCTAGGTCGTGGTTGTCTAATTGGGATTGGACAGCCTCGTAATCGAGTCCAGCTAGTTTCTCTTGAAAATTCAGTCTTTCTCTTCTATGGTTGGCTGCCCATTCTTTTTCATATTCCCAGTCTTTATCGGTCATTAAGGCTTTCATGGCATCCTTGTCTGAGGGTCCCCGCATAACGAGCTGGGTGATGAGGCTGTCCTTCATTAGGCCCGCGCCCATGTGATTGAGGGTGGCTGTTGTTTCCGGGTCCCCTCCTAGTTTGCCGTGGATGTATCCGGCGCCGCGCAGTATGGGGCCTATAGTCACTCCCCCTACCTGTTTGACCGCCTGGGTTCCAACCCAGCCTATAGCATGGCCTATGCAGCTTAGGCCGGAACATTCCTGGGATTTTTTATCCTCCTTTTCTCTTTGGGCTATTTGCTCCGGTGTTGCCCGGGGCAGGTCCCTGGGAGCCACGCTTTGCCATTCCTGTTGGTCTTCATTCCAGACACGGAAATCTTTCATACCAGGGCGCTGATAGGCTCCAGGGATGGAGTCCTTGGAGATGGAGTGTTGCTCAAGTATCAGGTCTAAGGGGCCGGCCCAGGGATTAATGCCTTTGGATTCTAAGTATTGCCGGATAACATTGTGGTCATAGTGGCTGACCTGATCAATGCTTAGAGTTGGTTGATTGCCCTTTCTGGGGTCTTTAGGGTTATAGATGACCAGGTTTTGCCTTTCTCCCTCTTCAAGTTCCAGGTAGGTGTGGCCTCCGTTTAGCATCCCGGCCCGGGCATTAGGGACAAAGTCTTCTTTCCAGCCTCCTAGGCCGTTAGGAACTGATTGAATGGCTCCTTTGGATTTGTAATTCGGGGAGAACTCATCCCGGATGAAATAGACCAGGTCCTTTAACTCAACATTATGGTCAAAGGCTTGGCTTAATTGATTGATCTTGGCGTAGACATAGGGGGCTCTCTGGTAATCGCCAATATAATCCAAAGAATCTGCATCCTGAATGTTGTTGCTCTTGCTGAATCGGCCTTGCTCGGCGTCCCGGACAAAGCCAAAAGAATCCAGAAGCGCTTTGGAAGCCAGGGCGGATTGAGACGCGCCTTGCCGGCGCATATTATCTAGGGCCAAGGCAAAGTCCGTGTAGGTTCGTTCCTCAGAGTCATAGAACCACTGTAAGGGCATTTCCATACATTGGCTTTGGGGGTTCTCCTTGCTGGGGTAAGTCCGGACAGCGCAGGCGCGGTCAATGCCCATGGCCTTTAAGTTAGCGTCTAATTGGATAATCCTTTCCGCCTGGGCATTGTCGTCCGCATTGACTTCTTGGGAGGAAAGGATAAAGGACTTTAAATAGGGGCGGTTGTCCCTCTTGCGGGCTACCTCTGTCATTCTCTGGCTGTAGCGGTCATAAGCCTCTTGCCGGGCTGCCGGGTTGTTTGCATTTTGCTCTACATTGAGGGTGTGGATTCTGGCCGTGTCCAGGACATCTTGGAGAAAATTTATAGTCTTGGGGTTCTTGGCTATTAATTTGGATTTGATCGCGGCATAGAGAGGCCTGGGAGCCGCTTTATCGCGGTTCCAGAGAAATCCGATCAAAACGACATAGCCTTGGTCCTGGGCGTTAATAGGGGTGATGCCGGCGGACTTTAAGGCTTCTTGTATGGAGGCTAGGGAATCTGGGGAAGAAGAGGTGTCCGGAGAATCCGGGGAATTAAGGGAAACCGGGGAAGGGTTAACCAGGGCAGGGAGGTTCTGGGCATTAGGGTCAAGGAGGCCGGCCGGGGCAGGGGAGGCCTCGGTCTGTATCACTTGGGCTAAGGCTTGGTAGAAGTCGAGGCCCGGGGTGGTCAGGATTAGGGAAATAAGGATGAGCAGGGAAATATAACGGGTTAGAGAATTGGGCTTTCCGCTTGTAGGGTTCATCAGTTCTAGTTTAGGAGGAAATGCCTATAGATAGAAGAGACTTTAGGGCATAGAATGGCTCCCTGAAGTCCTGGATAAGAATGGGACTTTAGACCTATATGTTGAATACAGAACCCGGTTTGCTAAACTTTAAAATAAGGTAACTCTCACGTCCGGCGCGTCTGGCTTGGGGTACCTAAGCGGTTACAAAAAAACAGGATGCCGGTATTTTAATACGAAGTTAAATACGTCACATACATCTGGTCGTCATAAGACCACCATAGACCGTATTCTGACACATACTCATCCTGGGCTTTCGGCTTTGCGAGTATGTTGAAGTAAGTGTCATGCTCGGAGCAGTAAAAAAGATCCGCGTCTGAAATGAAACGATCATAATGCGAATCATTGCCATAGGCGTCTTCGTGCCTGAAATAGAGCGTGTCCCCAATCATGACAAGACGCAATCCCTCTCCGACCTCAGATA
>JACQRY010000238.1 GCA_016206275.1 Nitrososphaerota archaeon | reverse complement strand
TTTAATGGCGGTGATCATTCTGCACGCTAAACAATATTTGGGTTTATGTTAGAAGAAGGAAATAAACATACGCACCTTGAATCGCTAGCAGAACCTGTTTGGATTGACCATGCCTCAGAAGCCGTAAAAGGTTATTTTAGACATCCGTTCATAACATATTGAAAACATGGCTGACAGATTGATTAAGGCATGGGCAATTGCAGCTACAATTACAATCATAGCCTTAGCTGGGCTACTATACCTCCAAGCTCCAACGTCTTCTCCGGCATCCACTGATTCGCTGGGAACCAACTCTCCGGTCGACACTGCTCTTGATTCTGGGTCTTCCCAAAGGGTTAATGTCACTGGAGAACTCACGCCTCAAGATGTTTTCAAGGTGGTCGAAGGCTCTGTTGTTTCCATAACTTCTAGGGCTACTGGGGGAACCATAGGGCAAGGCTCGGGTTTCGTATATGATGGTCAAGGCCATATTGTGACTAATAATCATGTGGTGGAAGGTGCAACACGTTTCGATGTGTCTTTTATCGATGGAAGCAATGTAAGGGGTAGTCTGGTTGGCGCCGACCCATATAGCGATCTCGCAGTCATCAAAGTTGATCTGCCTGCTGGAACTCATCCTGCACTCCCCCTTGGAGACTCTTCGAATCTCGAAGTTGGTCAGACTATCCTAGCCATCGGGAACCCCTTCGGTCTAGGCGGATCTATGAGTGCAGGAATCGTTAGCCAGCTCGGGCGTCAATTAAGAGCGGTAGGAGGGTTTCTAATAGTGGGAGTAATTCAGATAGACGCCGCTGTGAACCCAGGTAACTCTGGAGGACCTTTGCTGGATCTGAACGGTAGAGTTGTAGGAGTTAATACTGCTATCGCGTCTGGAACAGGAGCATTCTCAGGCATAGGTTTCACTATTCCTTCAAACACGGTGAAACGTGTGGTTCCAAGCCTTATCGCTTCAGGAACATTCAAACATCCCTTTGTAGGAATCTCAGGATTAGATGTCACACCTGAAATAGCTGAAGCTATGGGGCTCAATGAGGCTCGTGGCTTCCTCGTCACGGGTGTTGCACCTGACGGGCCTGCTGCCGAAGCAGGTGTTAAGGCGGGGAATAGGCTTCAGAACATTAATGGAGTTCAGGTTGAGCTCGGTGGAGATGTGGTCGTAGGAGTTGATGATGTGAAGGTTAGAAAGCTGGATGACATCCTCCTCTATCTTGAGGAGAATGTATCTGTGGGTCAGACGGTGACCTTCAATGTGCTTAGAGACGGCAGACCTTTGGAGATTCATCTGACGGTTAGCGAGAGGCCACCGCCTTAGGGGCTTATCACATTAGGTTCAGCGTCGGTTGAAGGCTTGCTACCTGTCAACTCGTGTGATATCACTTCTTCTAACTTCTGGAAGTATAGACGGGTAGCGAAAGGCATTTCGTTAAGATGGTTTTCTATGGCTTCTACGACAAAGGGCACCGCCCTTTTAGAGGCTTTGAATTCGAATTTCATTGGTAGAACAGGATCTTGTCTAACCATTATTGTTGAGACTAGGTTGCTTGGACATTTGCTCTTGGCATCTGATTCGATTACAGCATACCAGCTGGCTAAGACATCTGGGTCGAGACCCGTCTTGATGTCTTCAATCATCGAAATGAACCTGTTGATGACTTGAACCTCAGGATCATTGCTCAATTCCTATCCCGCGGTTAATAGATCAAGTAGTTTTCATTTAAAACCAGGTACTCAGCAAATCCTTATCCAATTAGCTCATCGATTTGGACTAACGATTCCAAACGGTTCTCTGCGACTTCCTGCGTAGTTCTGTCTATTTTAGCTGTAACCTTATGAGGAGTATGTGCGCCATTGCTTGATTATTGTCTTCTACATTGGCACCATGTGGTCGGCCGGCTGCAACCTGCGCAATACAGCATCGCGTCAGCTACATACGCGCTTTCGCCGCAAGCTTCACACATTACTTCCTCCATTAATCGCTGGGTCGTGACGATTGTGTTCTAGATTTCAACTTATTAAACGAAGAGTATGAATCTCCTATAGGATTTTCATAGAAGAGTAGAAATGCGAGCAGTCCGACATGCTCAGGCAATCAAATCCCCTAGAACTCGAATGACAAGAAAGAAATAGTTAGTTGCAAACCACGACCTTTATCTAAATGATCAACAGGGCTTGACCGCACCGATTTGAAAGAGATCCGTGTCGCCATCGCCGGAGTAGGGAGCTGTTCCTCCGCCTTAGTGCAGGGCTTGCAGTACTATAAGCAGACTGGAGACTCCTCAAATGTCTTAGGACTTATGCATCCTGTGATGGGCGGATACCGCATAAGCGATATCAGGTTTGTAGCTGCCTTCGACGTGAATGCCAAGAAGATTGGCATGGACCTTTCTGAAGCCATTTTCACCGAACCAAATGACTGCGTAAGGTTTTCTGATGTTGACCGTCTGGGCGTTAAAGTCCTACCTGGGCCTATCCTAGACGGAGTTGCACCCCACATGAAAGAGCCTTTCGACGCTTATGATGAGTCAAAGATCAAGCCTGTCGACGTAGCTAATGCTCTCAGAGATGCAAAAGCTGACATGCTTCTAAACTATCTGCCTGTCGGGAGCAAGTTAGGAACTCGCCACTATGCTGAAGCCTGCTTAAAGGCTGGATCCGCGTTCGTAAACTGTATCCCCGAGTTCATAGCCTCCGACGAGACATGGGCGACCAAGTTCAGTGATGCGGGGCTACCCGTAGCTGGAGACGACATCAAAAGTCAGGTTGGAGCAACTATTCTGCATCGCACCCTAGTTAGTCTCTTTCAACAGAGAGGTGTTAGAGTGGACAAGACGTATCAGCTCAACCTTGGCGGAAACACAGATTTCCTGAACATGACTTCCGAGAAGAGACTCAGCTCCAAAAGGATCAGCAAGACTGAGGCGGTCACCAGCCTTATTCCATATAGCGTGCCCACAAGAATAGGGCCGTCGGACTATGTTCCATTTTTGGGGGATCGAAAGATCTGCTACATCTATCTGAAAGGAAACAAGTTTGGAGGTGTGCCAATAGAGGTGGAGGTTAAGCTGACCGTGGAAGACTCGCCGAATAGTGCAGGGGTTGTCGTTGACGTGATCCGGGCTACAAAGATTGCTCTAGATCGTCGGGTTTCTGGCCCCTTGGAGAGTATATCGTCTTACAGTTTCAAGCATCCTCCCGTAGCAGTCCCCGACGATGTAGCTCGTAAATGGGTTGAGGGCTATGTGTCTGGTGAAAGGGAGAGGTAGCCATCTAATAGATTTGCAACGATCTAAGAATCATCGTTTTACTGGTATGCCTGTTTCCTCTATGATGTCACCGTGGTCTCGGCCTAAATCCTGAGCTCTTATCTCGCCAAACTTGATGTATCTTAGTTCTGAAAACCAAGGAGGAGTTTTGACTTCATCTTTGATGTTAGCATCATAGATGAAGCACATATCCCAGTGGCCTGCGTCGTTGACGTGATTCTGGATACCTTTGAACTTCAAAGTGAAGGTATTGGCGTTTAACATTTCTTTGACTATTCTTTCGGCTGCTTGATCGGGATGCTCTTTTCGGTGGAGATGTGCTGCGGGAAGCAGTAGCTTATCTTTCCACCTTATGGGATTCCATGTTGGGAGCGCCCATTTGTTGCCCCAAAGGTCAGGGTCTGAGACCTTACCGAGTAAGAGTGAGTCTCCTTTAGTGGCAAGAATAAATGAGCTGAGGCAGAAGCCTTCTTCTGGTGGTGGCCATTTCGGGCTGAAGCGAGCGAAAACTTCGGTCATAGAAAGGGTCTCACTAGAAGCGGTATAAAAATGGAGAGTCCCCTTGCGATGATTGGGTTAGAAGTCAGTTTCTGAGCTACGATGCACGTTTTGTGCATCCAACGCATAAGGAAAGAAACGTTTGGCTGCAGCTCCTTACATCATGTAGCCGCAGCTAACGTTGGGGCAAATATAACTGAAGTTAGTTTTGCTGTACCAACGCTTCTCCATCTTGGTGCCGCAGCGTGGACACGCTAATTCCGTAGTTTCCTTGCTCTTTTGAAGTCGGCTCATCATTTTTTCTGAGTCACCTGGATATGTTAGGTTATATAGAATTTATAAACTATGCGTATTTTTTTGATGTAAAATGCATATTATTGAACTCATCACAGTGCAGATGAACACATCTGAACACACAGTCCATGACAAGAGCGGCCAGACATTAGCACAATATCAGTAGCTACAAGCAGATTTACCAGTGTGCTAAAGCAAGAAGTGACTGACGAGCGCGAGTCTTGGGCAAGAACCAGTAAATGGGAAACTACACTTTCTAACTGATATCCATGATACCCATGTCAACGAATAATTCTCGCCATTTCTCCATGGTTTTCTGCGCAAGGTCCTCAGAAATCTTGTTTACCTTGGGGAACTTGTCCTTCCAGTAGTAGGGCCTGCAAGCATCAATAATCGCCCTAGAAGTCCTGAAGTCTTTCCTCTCCCGTTTCTCAGGAGAAATTAAAGGATCGATGCTTCCACTCCAACAGTTCCTAACAATGTCAATAGCAGACTCCGGGTCGCATCTGGTAGCTACGGCCCAGAGAACCTGCTCCATATTAGAGGGATCGACATCATCATCAACAACTATTACGAATCTACCTGCGAAACCAGCTGCTTTCGACGCTGCAACCGCCATCCCCGCCTGACGGGAATGACCCGGATACATCTGTTTTATCGATACAACCATCATCATGCGTGAGGCCACCGGCATCTCCCATACCCCAACGACACCCGTAACACCACTAGCCTGAAGACTCTGCCAAACCTCTGGAACAGTCTTTATCGGAAGAGCCATAGACTGAGCTCCGTAAGTGGGATTCAGTGGAGGGCTGCCGAGAATAATCGGATCGTCTCTAAACATTAAGGACTTTACTTTGACTACTAGGGGGGACTGTCCTGTATAGTAGCCAGTGTATTCTCCGAAGGGTCCTTCTATCTTTGATTCTACTTTCGGGTCGACGATTTCTCCTTCTATGGCTGCTTCTGCCCATGCGGGGATAGGGAGATCTGTATGTTTTCCGCGTATCACTTCTATTGGGGAACCATGTATCAACCCTGCGATGTCGAATTCGCTGGTCTGCCAAGGTGAACTGTAGAAAGATGCGATGAACAACGCTGGATCTGATCCGAATACTGCTACAACAGGGCAAGGTTTCCCTTGACTGTGATACTTCTCCATTATTATTCTGCCGTGGCGCCCGGGGGCCAGATCTATGCCGACGGTCTTCTGATCATGTATTTGCATTCGGTACGTACCTAGGTTCATGTATCCTGTGTCAGGGTCGCGTGTTATGACACAGCTCCCTGTTCCCAAGTATCTGCCGCCGTCTGCCTCATGCCATTTGGGTGCAGGCAGCATGTTTAGATCGACTTTTTCGCCGGTGTATTGGTTCTCCTGTACTGGGCCTGATGCTACTTCTTTGGGTGGGAACGATTTCGCGGCGGAGCTTTTTGCTTTCCATTGCTTTATGGCTTCAAGGGGCTGAAGGTCTGCTGGCAATCCCAGAGCTAGGCAAGATCTCTTGATGGTGTTTAGAAGCAGGGCGGCTACGCGGTACCCTGCTGGATAATCTTTGATTTTGTCGAATAGTAAGGCTGGGCCGTGTTTGCTGGCGACTACCTCGGCTATGGCGCCCAATTCTAGATCCCAGTCTACGTTTTCGATGACTCTGAGATCCCCTGCCTTTTCGAGAGTATTCAGGAAGTCTCTGAGATCCTTGTAACTCATAGATGGTTTTCCCTAGGTTTGATGCTAAAAGCGTTTCCCATGCTTTGAAAGCTCTTCTATGGTATCAGTGGCAGTGATCTACCGTGTCCACAGTGAGTTGACTGAGCCATCACGTTTGAAGGCGTCGGGAGGGTGTTAATCAAAATAGGACTTCATGATGGGCCCCCA
>JACQRY010000230.1 GCA_016206275.1 Nitrososphaerota archaeon | reverse complement strand
TAGTGAAGAACTACGTTTGCGCCATCGTCCACACATTTCAGGGCTAAAGCTCTACCTATTTCCCCACTGGCGCCCGTAATGACAACGGTTCTTTTCCTAAGATTCAACAGAGTAAACCTGGTTTAAACCTGTCTAATAAGTTCTGAGCGGAGAACCGTCCATATCCTGCGAGAAAGAAAAAACCCAGCCTCACGCCGTTTGATGGCTGCAGGCTGGGGCATTAGTTTGCATGATAAAAGTTCTGGTCAGGTTTGAATTAGGACTATTGGATAGTTTCCCTACCTCATGCCCATCGCTTTCGCTTGGGCGTCCTTCCACCACCTCTCGAAGTCACCCGTATGAGCCCTCTCGTCCCAAGGCTTCCTTCCCTCGCTGCCGTGATGCTCCAGATCGTATATCCCAAGATACTTCAGCACTGTACTTGTGATACCGAGGAATATTGCTGGCTTCTCCTTGTCATCGTTGAAGAAGACATGCCAAGTGTTGGGAGGCACCAGCACTATGTCCCCTGCTTCCCAGTCGAACCTTTCACCCACAGTGGTAGCTCTCTCATCGTCCTTCCACCCGCCGATCATGGAATGACCATAACCGAACAATATGAAGACTGCAGCCTCGTCAAGATGCTTATGCTCTATGTTTGAGCCGCCAGGGGGGATAAGTTCCTTGAATATGTGAAGCTGTCTTGTCGCAGGGTACTTACCGTCTGCATAAGGCTTCTCCGGATCGACAAGGTAAGCTGTGTATCCATGACCATTCCACATAGGCTGGTGGTCTTTCCCCTTCACCAGTTTAGCTGCCTTAGCCCTCCACTCTCGCGCTTTCGACTTATACTCGAGGTTGCTCTGATACGTCTCATAAGAACGGTTTCTTTCACGCTCTCTTTCAGCCAATTTGATCGAGAATGAAACCTGATGGACTGCCTTATAATTTTATCCCACTGGCGGTTTTGGCCTGTTTTTTGCTGACGTCCTCTTGGCGATGTGATTATTGGAGAAAAAAGTTCCTCTAGATGTCTAGGAGACGCTTTGCATGCTCCTTAGGTACTGGGTCAGAGCCTTCTTTTGTGCCCTTCGAAGGAGCTCTGATAGCGTAGCTGGCTTGACACCTACCTGTTTTGCTAGCTCTCTTAGGTTGATCCTTCTGGGGAACTCGTAGTATCCCTTTTCCATCGCGGTTTCCAGTATTTGCGCCTGTCTAGCGGTCAGAGGCCTCTCGTGGTTGAGGTTCGATAGCTCCTTTATCTGAGGCTGGACGCCTTCTGCTTCTAATCTCCCCATCAGATCCTTTAGGGTCTCCCCGGCTCCACGGACCCTCCACTCTACCGTCGAATTCGGGGAGCCTTTCTCGGATATCAGGAAGCACCTTGATTCGATAAATGCCATGCACACTGGTCGTCCTTGGACCTTTGCCGAACCGTAGAGGCTGCCATTTTTGGTTCTGATAAGTTCCAAGTTACTTACGTTGGAGGTTTGACGGAGGTCTTCTGAGAGTGGTTCTACTAGTTCGGGGCTGACGTTTATTTCAAATAGTTCTTGGATACCTTCTTCGTTACCTAGTGCTTTTACATCCATGATGTTCACTGTGGCACAGTATCTCTTAGCTATGTCGCGTATCCAGCAGTTGGGTGCTTTTCCTTGGAGTACTGCTTCAAACATCCCTAACATGTTCGGTGACGAGTCTTTTAAACCTTTGACACGTTTCTAATTTCTTGGGAATCGGGCGTCAACCCGTTTGGCTTCTCTGGATCGCCTCGTCTTCACCTCGACTAGCCAGAACAAGACGCGCTCTTCTTTGGATATATGCTGTCGGAGGGTTTCATTGATCTCTTTAACCAAGTCCAAATCTAATGATGCGTCTAGACGGTCAACTAGGCTTTGGATTGAGCTGCGTATCTGATTGTGCTCCTCTTTGAGTAACCCGACCACATCCTCTTTACCCATTACTTCCTCTAGCATAGGGAAGAATTCTTTTTCTTCCCTTGTTATGTGTAAGTTAAGATATTCCTTCAAAGACTGCACTACGGGCTGCAGGTTTTCCAAGCAGTATGACTCAGTGGTCGCAGTACGCTGCGCTAAGTTCATGATTTGGTTAACTTCCTGAATTATTAGCGCGTGTTCTTGTCTAAGCTTTGAGGTGAGCTCAGTGATGGGGCTGCCCATTGCGCGAAACTGGGCCACAGTGGTTCAATTAAGTCGTGTCCCTAACACATTCGGTTTGCGCTGAAGCCAAGAGCATGCGTGGAGATCAAATATGTATTCTATTTTGATAGGGATAAGAACCTAAATCGTTAGGGACAATTGTTAACAAGGATGATGAGTCAGCAGCTTAGGAAAT
>JACQRY010000229.1 GCA_016206275.1 Nitrososphaerota archaeon | reverse complement strand
GCATCCGAATATTCGAGATACTAGGCAGTTCACTATCATGAGCTGCATAGAGCTGGGCGCCCTTTCCGAGTAAGCCGAGCTGTCTGCCTATTGTTAGTCGGTAGTCTGCCTATTGTATACTATGTTCATGTGGGGACGTATCTTAGGGTAGATGTCTGGTGAGGCAGAGATTGGGAGAGATAGAGAGACGCCGCACTAATTTCTCCAGATCATTCTTCTAAGAGTTGTTGGAACTAGTTCATGTAAAGACTATTAGTTCAAGCACTGGCGTAAGTGAAATCTGGTTGACGCAGCTACTTCGGGGAAAACCTTAAATTAAGTACACATATGGCGAAACCTATGAAATATGAAGGAACCTTTACTGTGAAAGTACCCCCTGAGAGAGTTTTCAACTTTCTGTTGGATGCTAACGCCATAGGTAAGTGTCTGCCTGATGTTCAGAGTATTGAAGTGCAAGGACCTGACAAGTTTAGGGCCAAGGTTAAGACAGGGATATCCTTCATAAGAGGAATCTTCGACTTCCAGTTCACAGTTGCAGAGAAGACACCTCATACCTACGCTAAGCTTGTTGCTCATGGCACAGGTACAGGCAGCGCCATAGACCTCGACACAAGGTTCGATCTGAAGCCTACATCCGATGGAGGAACGGAGATGAAGTGGATGGCTGACGCCAAGGTTTCAGGGCTGATCGCTGGAGTAGGCTCGAGGCTAATGGATAGTGCTGCAGGTAAAATCATCTCCCAGCTCTTCGACAGCATCAAGAAAGAACTAGAAAAGTAAGAACCCTTACTGCCGTTTCAGGATGCATCTGATCAATAGAGTGAACTCTTAAGGATCTGGATCTAGTGTTGAACTGGCGGTTTCATGTGTGAAGCCTATACATGGCCCCGTCTTAGCCTATCTTGCCGTAGTCTTAGCCTCGCTCAGCTTGGGCGCCATTCTTCCGATGATACCTGTGCTTGGCCGAAATATGGGCGCGTCATACATTGAACTGGGCTATATCGGTACAGCTACCTATTTGCCGTATATCGCGGTAACCCTTGTATATGCTCGCGTCTCTGACCGGTTTAACCGCTTGCGTATATTCACACTAGCAATGTTTTCTAATGGCATAACCTTAACTTTTCTATCCACTGCTAATTCAGTTACATCTTTAATTGCCATAATTGCTTTGCAAGGGATGTCTCAAGGATTGTATTGGGCTTCTTCAGAGGCATTCATCCTGTCAGGTTCATCACAGAATGGACTGGTGGCGGCTTCACGTTATGTGTTCTTGACAAGTGTGGGATTCTTCTTGGGACCTGCTTTAGGAGGCTTTGTAACAGACATATTAGGGTTCGTTGCCCTGTTCATCCTGTCTGCAGCCCTCTATTTTACAGGGGGCATAACCCTGTTCCTGCACAGTATGCGTATGCCCGAAAACATTCGGGTTGAATCTTCACTCGCTAAGGAAGACAGTCGGATTTCGGGGCAAGTTCTTCTTCGAGCTCTTGTGTTGATAGTATCATCATATATGGTGCTTTCTGTTACCGTATCGATTCTGCCAGGCTACCTAAGGACCCTCGGGGCCAGTTCCGTCCAAATAGGCACGGTCTACACGATATTTTTCGCTGCGCGTCTCTTAGGCTCATTATCGTCCGCCAGCTTATCCAGATTAGGTGAAAGAAGGGTCCTGTTAATGGCATCAGGGTTAATGACAGCTGGATTCTTTGGAATATCCTCCTTTGAAGAAACACTGGTTTTGACAGTATTGATGTTCTTGTTAGGGTTTGGCTTAGGCACCTTCGTACCGATAGCCATGCACTCCATTGCGAAAGTCTTCCCTGACGGTAGAATAGGAGCCGCCATGGGCATCTTTGAAACTACGTACGGCGCGACAAGCGCCATCACCCCGTTCATAGCCGGATTACTGGCTGAAACTGTAACGCCTACTGCACCATACCTACTGATAGGGCTGGCGTCCTTTGCTATCATCGCTTTTGCAGTCTCCTCCAAGAGACAAGTTTCAGCCACGGGTTAATTAGCCATAAATAATGACACGGCAAAGCGATGAGTCTTCGACCATTCAAATGGTGGGCAAACAAAACACCAGTCGTCGAAATCAAACGCTCCAAAACCGTTCTCCATTCCTTCACTGGCAAACATGAGGGCGAGGGGCTCACCGTCAACCCGTACGTCGGATGTGCTCATAGATGCTGCTATTGCTACGCTACCTATGAGTGGGCTCCAGAATTCTATGATAAGATCGTTGCGAAGATAAACGCGCCGGAGGTGTTGGAATCTCAGCTCAAACGATGGAAGGGACAGCGGATTCCACCGGTCTTCTTTGCATCAGCTACAGATTCTTACCAGCCTGGAGAAGGCGTCTACCGGTTGACACGACGATCCATACAGGTTCTTCAGAAGCATGATGTTCCGTACTATATCTTTACGAAATCAGGTACTGTTCTCCGAGACTTGGATCTACACGCGGGTTTTGGCGACAAATGTCTGGTAGTCTGGTCCATCACAACCATAGATGATAGTCTGAAGAAGATGATCGAGCCTAACGTGACTCCCACTAAAGCTCTTCTGGGTGTTATGCGCCGCTTTTCTGAAAAAGGGGTGAAGACTGCGGTGAATATTGCTCCAGTGATCCCTGGGCTTACAGATGGAAAACCTATGTTAGAGGAATTGTCCCAGAAATGTGTGGACGCGGGAGCAAGATACGTTTCCACAGGAGTATTAAGGCTGCGGGACGACATTTGGAGCAGATTGCGGCCGCTGCTCGAGTCAATTGATAGGCGGGATCCTGTCAGATTTATACAGGCCCTTTACTATTCGAGGCCTAAAATTGCTCACGGCTACCATCATGCGGCCCAGAAATACATTGACGAAATTACTAGCTTCGTTCAGAGTCAGGTTGAAACTTATGGAGGGATCTACGGCATTCCCATCCGAGATGTCCCTGGCACGGACTCCTCTCCGTGTCAGCCCTTCAATCTCAGCCCGAAGAAAATGTATGAGGAGATTTCGCTGCTAAGATACGTTTGACATCGGTGTCCCCGCTAGGCGAATGCGTGTTCAGATAGCTACGGTGTTAGCGTTGAACAAATCGAGTCGGAAACGCTTAAGGGTAACTCTGATACACCACTACGATTGAAGAATGCTTCTCCAAATCATCGGTAGCGAAATAATCATCATAGTGGTAGTAGCTGTCATCCTGATCTTCGGCGCCAAAAAGATTCCTGAAATTGCCCGCTCGATGGGTAGAGCTAAAGGCGAATTCAAAAAGGGGCAAGAGGAAACTGATAGAGAGCTTGAGGAAGAAAAGAAAAAGGGAGGATCAGCAGAGAGAACTAAGCTTGAGGAAGCCGCGAAGGCCTTAGGAATAGATGTGGCTGGAAAAAGCGACGAACAGATTAGGGGGGAGATGCGCTCGGCCATTGAAGAAAAGCCCAAGTAGACGCTAACATTTCCCTCTCACGTCTTTCCTTTCTCACCAAGAACATGTTTTTTGAAATCCTCCCAAGTATCAATGTCGTGTAACACCCCTTCGAAGCCTACTTCCACTTTGTGAACCTGATCTTTGTGCCCGTTTAGCACTGCCTTCAGACCATGGTTCGCCTCATCGATGCGAGTCATTTCCGGGAACAACGCCTTATCGAATAAAATGGGGTGACCTGTTTTTCCCCTGTGGCTTGCTGTGACAATAAGGCTTCTACTCTTCAAGTAATCATCGATAACCGCATCTATAGCCGCACGTATAACAAGGGCCACATCACCAGGCAGAACAATTATTGCGTCAACCTTGTCCGCTAGCACTTTTACTCCAGTCTTAACTGAAGAACTTTGTCCCTCCATGTAATCATCATTACGCACAAACCTGCACGGCAACCCTTTGAGCGCTCTTCGGATCTCCGCCGCTTGATGTCCCAAGACGACAACGGTCACATCGGCCTTGGAGGACGATGCTTCAGAAACCACTCTTCTAATCATCGAAATGCCCTTCACCTTCTCCAGCAGCTTGTTTCGGCCAAACCGTGTCGAAAGCCCGGCTGCTAGAATAACTACACCAATCGGAGTCAAGCTAACGTTTCCCTAAGGCGCGTAGGTTGATAGCATGGAGATCCCAGGTACAAGGTTTACGGCCACAGTCTCACCTTTCTCTAACTTCAGGCGATGCTCCGGCGTAAGTACGTAACCAGTGGTCTGAATCAAGACGTTTAGCATAGGCGACTCACCTCGAACAGGTTGAGCCATTAACCCATCTATACCTTCGTAAACCTTGACCCAAGTCACCTTCTTGAACTCCTCCCACCGCCTAAACTCAACAGCGTCAGCCATCTTTGCATACACCACTCCATCTCTCCTAGCGGATAGGAGACCAAGAAGCCGCCTGATTAGAGGATAAGCAAGGAAAACGAAGGCGTTGACTGTTGACTGGATCAACCCGGGCAAAATGAACACAGGCTTCCCCTGAACAACTCCGAATCCAGCTACCCTGCCTGGCTGAAGCTTCAACCCGTGTACAACTACACCAGGTTTGCCAAGCTTGTTGATGGCTGCTGAAACTAGGTCCGCCTCGCCTACTGAAGAGCCTCCGATTGTGAAAACCATTGACGCCTCCAGTAGCCCTTGTGAAATAGCCTTGGAGATCACGTCGAGATCGTCTGGGATGATACCCAAGTCCTTTGCTTTTCCTCCAGCCTCCTCCACCATATGGGTGATGACAATATCGTGTGTAGCCAAGATTTTGCTTTTGCCAACCTCAGCGGGATCGTCAGTCAGTTCACTGCCAACGGAAATAATTGCAGCGACTGGTGGCCTGCTTACGACCAGTTGGCTATGACCTAGTGTCTTGGCAAGCTCGATGTCTTGGGCTCTGAGCTTATGGCCCTTGCGGAGAACTATGTCGTCCTTCTTGATGTCGGAGCCTCCTCTTACCACCTCCGCACCTTCGTTGACGGGGTTGGAGATAATTACCGTATTATTCTCAAGCGTGGCGTACTCTTTTGGAACTACGCCATCGCAACCATCTGGAAGGTAGCTGCCTGTGCGAACCTTTATCGCCTGACCCTTCGCCAGAGGCTTTTCAGCGGATTCAACCAGACCCACTGATCCTACTAGCTTCAGTGTCACTGGTGCCGACTTGGACGCCTTGGCGGTATCTTCAGCTCTAACTGCGAAGCCATCTACGTGAGAGCTGTTTTTGAATGGTATGTCTACGTCAGACCTCAGGTCCTTAAAGAGAACTCTGTTGTAGCAATGTTCTACTGGCACAGTCTCCGATGAAGGTGTCAACGTTACTTCGGCGAAAAGTTTTGAGAGGGCTTCATCAACATCGGTGTAAGCTATTTCTGACTTCATCTAGCCGAGTCTCAAAATTAACGAACCATTCTGCTATATATAATGTGGGCTGGGCTAAACAATTTTTGCGGTCTGATAGCTTTTGGGGGGGGTTGGTGCTTGCGCTGGTTTGGGTGGTGTAGGCCTATAG
>JACQRY010000227.1 GCA_016206275.1 Nitrososphaerota archaeon | reverse complement strand
TTTCAAGATAACAGCGTGCTTCCCCACCGTGTAGGCGTAGATTGGGCAAAAAACTTTGAAGCGGGCCTGAACACGCGAAGCGTCGATCAGAGGGTATTCAGGAGCCTTTTCTTCCCTCAGGACATTTTGCACGAGGTAGTGGATCGGGAAGCGAGGCAGAAGATCGTGGAGCTAATAGCGCTGTGAGGAGTAGTGTAGTTGAGCAAATGCTAATAGGTCGGATTGAGCAGGGCAATTCTGGCGGATTTGCTTGATGCGGATTACTTGGTATGGTCATTCATGCTTTCTCTACCAGATCGCTGGGAAAAGGATCCTCGTCGATCCTTTCCTTAAGGATAATCCTGCTGCTACGATAGGTCCGCAGGACATTAGGCGCGTTCACGTTGTTTTGGTGACGCATGATCATTTTGACCATTTAGGTGATGCTGTGGAGATTATGGGGAAGACTGGTGCTTCTTCGGCGGCGGTCTACGAGCTTGCAAACTGGTTTGAGAAGGAAGGTGTGAAGAGTGTTGTAGGAGCGAATGTTGGTGGAACAGTTAGGTTCATCGATGTACGGGTTTCCATAGTGCCTGCTATTCATTCATGTGCGAATGGTGTTCCTGTTGGCTACGTGATTTCAATGGGTGACGAAAGTGTTTACCATGCGGGAGATACGTCTTATTTTGCTGAGATGGAGTTCATCGGCCGCCACTATAAGCCTAAAGTGGCTTGTCTGCCCGTTGGTGGGCATTTTACTATGGATGTTGATCAAGCAGTAGAAGCTGCTTTGTCACTCAAGCCTCGATATCTGATACCTATGCACTACAACACATGGGACCTGATTAAGGTTGAAGATAAGGATCTTCAGCGACTGGTTAAATCAGTCGAGAATACCTGTCAAGTCAGGGTCATGAAGCCTGGGCAGACAATCGAGCTTTAAACCGTTTGACATTAGTCGTCTGGGAAATAGTATTGAAGAGCAATAATAGGTCTACCTTTATTCCAGTGGTATTCGTGGTTTAGGTAGCATTCTTTGCAGAAGATTATGAAGGGAGATTCTCTCTCTGTTTTGGATAGGGTCTTCTTCAAGGTGTTTCCACATTTGCATGTCAAAGATATCTCCAATAGGCTCACCTAGTCTGATAGAACAAGTATTGGTGGTAAGCTGGATATGTGTTTTCCCTCTAGTATATCGCTGCCTTTAATGGAGTCGCGAACTTTCCGTTCACAAGGCTCCAGACTTCTTCAGCCCTGGACAAGTAGTGAAACTCTTCTCTTCCCCCGGGCACATAGGCTCTTAGGGCCTTGTCCTTGACCTTGTCGCAGAAGTTGACGCAGTATTTCCCTCTGCTCTTTGTGATGAAGATGAAGCCCCCGTCTTTGAAGTCTTTGGATTTGCCTTGGAGCCTTATTCCTTCATCTAGTTCGAGAGCATCTATGAGCTTCTTGAGCTCACCTATGCTTCGGACTTTTTGTTCGCGGTATCGTCGCACGTTTCACCATGTTTCTTCGCTATCTATAAAGTGTGATTAGATTGTGTGTTAGATTCTTTTATCAAATGTTTTGGAAGGAGAGTTCTTTTGATGTGTTGAACAAGCTCCGGTGTGAAATTGACCTAGGGGGAGTTTAAAAAGAATTGAATAGTGTTGACTTTCCTCAACGCTGTTATCAACAAATTGCTGGCAGTTATGGGTGGATGACATAGTGATGGAGGAATCCTGTGGGGGGATGGTAATTCTTTTTCCCTGCTTTTATGGTTGCTGGGGGGTTAGGTTAACCGTGGCTGGTGCTTGCGCCGGTGTGTGGTGAGTAGGCCTATAGGCAATATAAAGACGTAATTGATGTTGAAGGGAGACCATTAGGAGGCTTCATATGCGCTTTTCCAGCAAAAGAGGGAGGTTTCGGCACCCCAGAAGTGGCGAGCCCGGCGGGGCCCGCACGGAAAACTGTGATGGCAGTTGCGCTAAACTGGGGGGTAATGCACTGCCTAATATAGTAAAAATTGTATTATTCTGCCTGTAAAAACACGGTCTTCATAAAGTTGCGATAAACATGATTATCCAAAACCTGCGGTTCATGCCGTCGCCCTACTCGCAGACGGCTGCGACGAATTTGTTCCAGTCGACGGTACCTATCATCTCAGCAGCATTGAGGCTCAGGATACTTAGACCGTCTCGGGAAAAAACTACAGAAGATATGTTCACCCAGCGGGGCACCCTGACGACGCTCTCCACGCCCTCAACTACGCAGTCATAGCAGAGAAAGCATACTCTGAGCGCCGGGTCGGCCGGATCCGAGGCATCGCAACAGATTGACTTTTCATCGGTTTATACTATTCCAATCAAGCATAAATATCAGGGCCACCTGCAAACAGACAGAAAAAATGACAGTCTCAAAGAAGAGTCTGAAAAAACCCGATGAGACGAGGAAGTTCACCAAGGGAAAACTTGAGGTTGTGAAAGTGGGTGACTTTTCTTTTGGATGCGGCACGTTTCAGCCAGGATGGAAGTGGTCGAAGGACGTCAAGCCCATAGCGAAGACCGATAGTTGCCAAGCCCACCATGTCGGATACGTAGTTTCTGGCCGAATGGCAGGTGTGATGGATGATGGAACGAAATGGGAGATGAACGCGGGCGACATCATCGACCTTCCTCCAGGACACGATGCGTGGACCGTTGGCAAGAAGCCCGTAGTCTTTGTCGACTTCATGGGCGCAGCAGAGTACGCAAAGCAAAAGTAAGAAGCACCTCAACAAGTAGGGGAAGACGCTGAATCTTCCTCTCCCTTATTTCATGCTCGAAGACCAATGAGTCGTAATTATCTCCTGCCTTTCGTAAAGGAGCCCATCTTATGCACATGCCGATTTTTCAAGCTCAAACCCCCTGACACGGCCGAGGCTAAAAGTCATTTATACTATGCTAGAATTAAGCCTCTTGATATGTCCCACAAACCCGCTAACCTAAACGAGAGAAAAAAGGACTCGACACCAAATGGCTTTTGGGCCGGTTAGGGTGTTTTTGGACAAAATTGTCCAATGGTGTTTATCAGGCTCCGTGTCTAACTCTGCTCCAGAAGATGCTCCAGGAACGGATCAGACGATCTTTGAAGCCTGAATGTGGACAAAAAATGTCCCTTTTAGGGGGAGGGGGTAGATGGTGGCTAAGTCTTTAGATGTTTTGCGGCGAAGAGAGCAGGTTCAAAGCTTGATGGCTAGAGGGTTGTCAGCTTTGGAGATTCATGGCAGTGTAGATCCTAAGGTTAGCTTGAAGACAATACGGCGCGATATGGCTTGGATTCAGAGGCAGGAGGAGCAGTGGTGGCGTGAGAACACTGAGCTGAGAACACGGATGAAACGCTACTTTAAGCGGAGGCTCAGCGCCATGACCGAGATAACCAAAGAAGCTTGGCTCGCCCTTCAAGACGCGGGGAGAGATGTGAAGCTGAGAATCGGCGCCCTAAACGCTATCCTGGGCGCGGAGAGAGCCATGACCGGACTCCTCGGCTTCACAGGCATCACAGCTTTAGACATAGAGGTTCAGGAGAAAATAGCTCAGGTGGATCAAGAGCTGGCAGAGCTGAGGAAACTGGCCCGCATTGCTCATGACGATGATATCCAGCCTTGAAGAACGCATTAGTCACATTTTATCCCATCTGGTTCAATGCCCATCTATTTGGAGACTACAGCAGATGAGAGCAAGAACAGGGCTAGGGCCCACGCTGGCAATCTCGAACGCGTTTCGTTATGCCCGACTTGACAGGAGTCCGTGTTGCGTCATCTGAAACTTGGTCGCATCAGGTTTCAGGATGGGTTTCATTCTACTTTTTGCTCGCATTTGGGGCAGAATGCGCTGTCAGGCGCGAGACTTTCTCCACACCTTCTACACTATTTTGGTCCATCTGCTTCAGCGGTGGGCGTTGACACCCCGTCCAAGTAGATTAGCGATGCGGATCTGGCCACTAATATAGCGAATAGGGGTGCAATTATCAGGGAGAT
>JACQRY010000223.1 GCA_016206275.1 Nitrososphaerota archaeon | reverse complement strand
CCGGAAGACTACCAACATCATTCTCCGTCATCGTCTGTGCTGCCTTCAAGACCGTGCAATCAATTTCGGTGGTAACGACATTCTTCGCCATGATCTCACTTATTTTTGTGGGCAGCGCCTAACACATCCCACACTCCAACGGCAAGTTACCACTATAAGCATATCCCATAGGACAACTTTACGCGAAACGGGTCACCCCGAACCAAGCATTGGGCGACCCGCCCGCCGCCTTTTCAAAGCGACAAGCTAGATCATGTTATTGCGGTGCAGATTAGGCCCAAACCTGATCAGATTTTTGAAGAGGAGGGCCGGTAGAATTCCTTTGGAATTCAGGAATCTATCATGAGTAATATTGGGACTAGGGATAAGAATGGTGTTGATTCTTCTGTGCTGCAAATCAGATTGCAGGTGGTATGTTATAGAAGATTCTTGCGTAGTGGTTATAGCCATGGGTTCCTAGAAATGCGGGATTAGGCTTTGACTACATGTTGGCTACAAGATTACATGAAGGGCTCTGCGGCTTGTGCAACAGAAGCGTGTACGTTGAGCAAGGAGTCAGGTACTGCACAGGCTGTGGTAAACCAACCCTCGTGTGCGAATGCCCCAGGTCAGATTAACGTAAGCAGTCGTCCTCCGGGGTGAAAAATCATGTCAGATGCTATTTGGGGCGATGTGACACAGGTTGTAGATGGTGATACTTTTGATATCAAAGTCACCCACATAGGAAGGAATAATCAGAATAGCTATGGTGACATTGAAGGAATTAGAATAGCAAGAATCGATGCGTCTGAGCTGCCTAGCAGGCCGGGTCAACGTGCAGGAGACCAGTTGGAACGCGTCTTAAGGGGTAAGTTCGTCCGCTGCGATATTGGGTCAAGAGATACATTTGGACGGTTAGTCTGCGATGTCGCGGTTGTTTCTAAATCGGCGCTGATGGCTTTCTTGCACAGACTGTAGAGGGCTATATTTCTTTATTGACACCACTGTCTTTCGTTTACCCAAAGACTTGCTTAGAAACGAGTTGCGTTGTTCGGCTCGTTCATTCTTATCTTGATCAGCAAGTCGGCGTTAAGATTTTGCCACCCTGAGGCTACTTCCACGCTTGTTCTGATCAATTCGGACTAAACGGCGCTATTGAGTTTACGTCGCAAGGAGATACACATCACCCTGAAGAGCTACTGAAACCAGCAGTAGCCCATATCATACTATTCCAATAAGGCTTGCAAGTTCCTTGCGCGAATGAGTGCCCAAGTCTTGGGCAGCTTGCTCTGGAGTAACAGGGTTTATGAAGACTCCTGATCCTCTTTCCAGCCCCGCCCAAGTGTTAACCCTCGGGTAAACTTCGACATGCCAATGGATCTGCCTACTTGTCTTCTTTTCCGAAGAAATATGAAAGGCCAAGTTGAAGGGCGGATCACCAAGAGCCTTGAATAAGCCTCCAAGAGTGGATCTAAGAATAAGGGCAAAGTCCCTTATCTCCATTTGAGTGACTTTCAGCAGACTTGTCTGATGCTTCTTAGGATAAATCCAAAACTCATATGCGTGGGTTGGTGCCCAAGGACAAAAGGCGATGAAGTGATCAGTGGCCAAGATCTGGCGCGGTCCTCCTTGTTCTAGGTTGATAACGCTACACATGGGGCAGATACCACGATCATCCATGTTCTTCTCATACGACTTGGCTTCATCTTCAATTATCGGAGGAAGACTTGGCAAAGTTATTAGCTGGAGATGTGGATGCGCTATGGTTGCACCTGCCTCTGAACCATGATTAACGAATGTTGCTACGTAGGCTACGCCTTTCAGGCTAAAGAGCTGCCTAATCTTGTCTTGTAGTGCGGCCAAGACGTTGACCCATTGCTCCATGTCGATCAAACCGAATGACTCATTATGATTAGGCGTCGCCACAGCAATGTAATGATACCCATAACCAGGTTCACTGTAGTGAGGTGGCTCACTGTAGCTCGAGGGTGGATTAATCGATAGTGCAGGATACTGGTTTGGGAAGACTCTTACGCACCAGTCAGTTACAGGGTCCGACTCGCCATCACTCAGTTTGACTAAAGAGCCACCTCTCTGGCTAAGAACTAGGTCAGCGGGAGGGGTTTTGGATTCATTGCCGGGGCAAAAGATGCAGGAGTTCACGGTTTCTTTTTGTTTATTGCGTTTGAAATCCGATGGTCGTTTAGAGCGTTCTGGGGATATGATAACCAGTCGATCCGTAAAATAATCCCGTCTTATTTCACTCACAGCCGCGTTCTCCCAAGAACTCGCATCTTACACACTTAATCTTTTCCCATGAACATGAGACGCGCCGAATCGTCAAAATAGTCTTACCAAGAAGTAAATGATAACAAATCATCCATGAATTAGAAGAACCTAAACTAACACTCATTAATGACCTTAGCTTGCTTCCTCTTTACAGCTCACAGGCCTATTCACCTTAATCGAGGATTTCTGCACGGAAGAGTCCAATGGATAGTTGAAGGCTCCTCACTTCTTGACAAATATTTCGACGAAAAGATGAGCGCTGCGTCCTTCAAAGAAAAATCCCAGAAATGTTATCGTCCACTCTTCTCTCTGCTAAGCAAGCTATGCGCAACCCATAATACTGCAGAAAAAAAATTCAAATTCTCTTTTGCACCCTCTGGTCTCTTCTTAGAGCAGGCAGCCAGATATGATCCTCAGCTAATCGAAACCATAAAGACTCTCGTTGCTTCAGGCTCTATGGAAGTACTCGGATGTCCTTACTACAGTTCCCTGTCAAGCCTCTACCCGGGTTCCTCAGAGTTCCAACAGGAAACAAACGATCAGCTTAACGCCGCAAACTCGCTTCTTGGTGCCAAGATCTCCACATTCGCCAACACCGACTTCATCTACAACGATCTAATCGGCCACTACATTGGAGAGCTAGGCTTCAAAGCATCAGTGATAGAGGGTGATCAGAGACTTGGATTTCCCGCCACGCGGCTTTATTCACCTAGTTCATCGCCAAACGTTAAGTTAATCCCTAGGCACACTTATCTTTCAGACATCCTATCACGGGACTCACCAGAATCAGGAGAGGACCTAAGCTTACCTACCCCGGCAAAATATGCGGAGCTGCTTACAAAGACCTATGGTAGGATCGTTCTAATTACACTTGATCTGGAATCAATAGGAGGTCTTGTTTACAGAAACATGCTCACGGTTCTAGGCGGTCTTCCTGAAGAAGTTTCGAAACATGGCGGTGTCGTCTGGTCTACTCCTGCAGAAGCAGCCCAGCTGTTACCCACTGAAGGCAAGATGCTGGTACCTGTACCTGAAACCGTTTCAAAAGCTGATAATGGCGCTGGCATATCCAAATGGCTCGGAAACCATATGCAGCGCATAACCTTTGAAAGGGTGACTGATCTAAAACCCATTGTCGACGAAATAGGCGACAAAAATGTTCTCCGTATCTGGCAAACCCTGCAACAAGGAAGTGTTCTCCAAGACATGGATGAAGATACATACAACGTAAACACATCCTCACGTCATCAAACAGCCTACAGCTCCTCAGCAGAAGCCTACGCGGTCTTCGACGCAATATACACCGATTTTGAAGGAAAGATAGCTACAGTCGCAAACAGAATGAAGAGGTCAAAGGCTCAACCGCAAACTCAGACGCCTCCCAAGACTATTCACCCACCTGCTCGGTCAACCATCTTCACTATGCAACCTCCACCATCTAACGATACGCTGGAAACAATTAGATATTAGCAGCTTATTGCAGTCAAGGTGTTGACGTCTACGCCTAAGTTACTTTATGTCTTGCTCGACGGTGTGGGGGATCGCCCAGATCCAGTACTATCAGGTAAGACGCCACTTGAAGCTGCTCGCACCCCCTCACTTGACCACTTGGCATCAAAGGGGATCAGCGGCATTGTTCAATCCGTAGGCAAGGATATTTCACCTGAATCAGACATAGCCGTGTTCAACATGTTAGGATACTCTTTTGGTAACGAATATTTCGGAAGAGGCGTTGTCGAAGCCCTTGGACTTGGTCTCGACTTTAAGACTGGCGATCTAGCTCTAAGGGCCAACTTTGCTACCCTGAGACCAGATGGAACTATCGGAGACCGAAGAGCAGGCAGAGACCTTACCAGTGAGGACGCCGATGCATTGGCAAAGGCGATACGTGAGCATGTAAGGCTTTCCGGAGCGGATAGAATTCAATTCGAACATACCGTGGGTCATAGGGCTGTGCTGACGATAAGAGTCGAAGGTAAGCGACTTTCCGCTAACATCGAGAATACCGATCCAGCTTACGCCCGCGTTGGAGGTATGGGTGTAGCCAAAGAAGGCCTCACCATTCTCAAGCCCCAAAAGTCAACGCCGCTGGACCAAGATGATGCTTCACGTTTATCAGCAGAATTGGTGAACGAGTTTACCGAAAAGGCTAGTCGCGTCTTGGACCGGCATCAAGTAAATAAGACAAGGAGAGAAAAAGGCAAGCTGCCTGCAAACATTGTGCTATTAAGAGACGCAGGGAATATCTATCCCACATTAACGCCGATCTCTAAGAAGTATAATCTAAGCTTTGCATGCCTATTGGACATGCCTGTTGAAAAAGGAGTTGCCAACCTGACAGGAATGACCCAACATGACGGAGGCAAAATTGACGACTACGAATACAAGGCAAGGCAAGCCGTAAAGCTTCTTAGAGAATTCGACGCAGTCTATATTCACATCAAGGGCCCCGATGAACCCGGTCATGACGGGCTATCAGAAGAGAAGAAGCAAGTCATCGAAGAAGTAGACTCAGAATTCTTCAGCATCATCAAAGATCACGTTCAGGCAAGCGAATTCGCCTTAGCTGTCTCAGCTGATCATGCTACGCCCTGCCAGCTGAAGGCACATAGCGCTGACCCAGTGCCCCTAATAGTCTCCGGAGGGCGAGTAAAAGGGGACGGCACGAAAAGATTTACAGAAAGCAATGCGAAAGATGGCAGTATAGGTTTGCTGCGAGGAGTCGATGTGCTGAAGACAGTCCTCGACAAGATCTAGGGCACAACGGTTTCAACCATGTTGAAGGGAAGCTACGAATATCTAATAGGCTCACTTGCGCGTAGAAGTTTCATCAGAAGATGGGGGAGGATCATGCATAATCCTCTCCAAGAAATTTTTCCTCAAATCTACGCTTATGCAAGGGCGACTGTTCGAAGTCTTGAGCCAGGCGGAGGGTATGTGGGAATATGGTGTAGAGACGCAGCCTTCATCCTTAGAGCTATGGCGAAACTTGGGTATTCAAAAGAGTGCATCAATGGTTTATCTTCAATATGGTCTAACCAAATCCAGTCCAACTCCAAGGTTACGTACGGTCGAGGCTCTCCATCAACAGGCTTCAAAGCTAAGCGAGCGGAACCAGAAAACTTAAGGCTGTGGCACGGAGCTCTGCCCACAACAGTCCTTAAGCATCAAACAGAGATTTATGGAGCAGAGCCTGATGTCGACTCCAACGCTCTCCTAATCTCAGCCACCTGCGACTTACTTGCCAATCTTGACCCAAGTTCCCTAAATCGATTGATCTCAAAGATCGACAAGACGATGAACTATCTCTCCGGGAGAGCCGAGCCTGAAACCATGCTCATCGCCCAGAATCCGAATGAAGACTGGATGGATAACGCAATGCGCAGCGGAAGAGTTCTCTACACACAGGGGGTTTGGGCAAAAGCCCTTGCAAGTTACGGAAATGCGCTTCAAAAAGTAGGAAAAAAGAACGAGGCTGATGCGGCTTTCAACAATCTTGAAAAATTAATCAATGCGTTGAACCATTTGCTCAAGAGTGAAATCACAAGATGGGCGTCCGGACACCATGTCTATCAAGACGTTGCATATGTTCTCCAAGTTGAAGGACTAGATACCAAAGTTGCCATAGACACTTTGAGAATATTAAGAGAAAGAACCCGTAGAACTCTGGGCCCCGCGGTCGTAGATCCTCCGTTGAGCGAAACATTCCCACTCAAAACTGACGTGGCTACATATCAGAATGGGGGTTTCTGGCCTTGGGCTACATCTGAGGAAATTCTCGCCAAGCTCCGCTTGGGCTTTATCGATGAGGCCATAGCGCTATTCCGCGCATGCATCCCCTTCTTTGCAGTCGAGTGGATTGAGCCTACAACAGGCAAGAAACAGGGAAGGTATCCCTTTAGGACAGGAATATCTGCCTTCTTGGAGGCTTCGTCCGCTTTGCAACTGGCGTTAGATACACGTATTCCTAAACCGGCTTAACGAGTCTGGCTGCAGTAGGTTTAGACTAGGTTTCCGCCTTCTTCTTCGAATAGCTGTTCATTGGTTTGATGTTGGCGTACGCATTTGTAGCTTCCATTTGCTTTGCGCATAACAATTGCTGGCTTGGTCTGACAGTGGAAGGGCATGTTGAATACTATTGAATAAGCCCCAGCGTGTGTAATAGCCATTAGCTTGCCTATCTCAGCACCGGACACCTTGGATGCTGGTGAAAGCGGATAGGTATCATATGTGTCACACAGTCTGCCTGCTAGGACGATCTTCTCGTTGATCTCGTTTTCGCAGCTGGGTATTATGAGCTGAGGATATTCTTGCCTGAGGAGAACAGCGTCTAGTAAGAGATGGTAGCCTGCGTCTATGAAGACGACTTTTTGGTCTCCAAAATTCTTAGTGTTTAATACACGTGAAAGCAGAACACATGCTTCCGCTGAGAGGTATCGCCCGCTTTCAACGATTAAGGTGAACTCACTCCCCAAAGTGGCCGCTAACGCGTTCAACCGCGGCTCTAACATACTGCCAATCTCCAAAGGAGTCGGCACCCTAATTCCATAGTTGACCGGCGTGCCTCCACCGATGTCAACAATGTTTACTGGCAGGTGGGGGAATTCTCTGCGCATCTTGGCAATGAAATGCTCTAGCTTTTCAAGTGCGTTAAGAAAGCAAGCAGGATCGCTGATCTGTGAACCTAGGTGGAAGTGGAAGCCTTCAAATTCTAGGTGAGACGCCATGATTCTTCGTAGTAAGCCGGCTGCACAGTCAAGACTACCTGCATTGTTACTTAGGGGCACACCGAATCTGCCGTTCCGCCGCGATGCTCTGACCTCAGCTTTGACGCCGACCTCAGGGTCGACGCGGATCATGATCTTCGGGTTGTAGCCTTCCTTCTCCGCGATTCCCATGAGGTTGCTTAAGCCGTTGGATGATCCGACTACGATCAAGCGTATTCCCGATCTGAGGACTTCAGAAAATTCCTCCCAGGTTTCAGTGACGCTTGTGTAAATCACGTTTTCAGGTTTTCCACCGCAGCGTAGGTAGAAGTACAGCTCACCTGTTGATGTCAGGTCAAACAGGGTGTTCTCTGACATGAATGTCTTGAGAACAGCTGGAGTGAAGTTTGTTTTTATCGAATAAGCAATTTTTACTGGACCTTTGTACCCGGAGTATCCCTGCTTGAGCTTGTGGACTTTGGTTCTAAGGGTGCGTTCGTCGATGATATAGAGAGGTGTGCCGAATTCCTCAGCTAGTTTCGAGAGCTCGAGTTCGGAGAAGGGAAGCTGTGAAACCGTCGTTTGCTCGAAGGCCTCGCGACCTACTTGCGCCATTTTTGTTTGGGACAAGGCTCCGCAATCACTGCTTAAAAACATTATCCTTGTTTGATGCATAAAAACATGAGAAGAGCCGATCAACCAATATTCTATTGTGTGAAACCATGGTTTTCTATTGATCTATAATTGGTTTGCCGTTCAGCTCTCACAGTTTAGTTTCGAAGCTTCTAGGCTGTGAGGCGCTTGATTACTTTGGTCCGATGGATATTTCGATGGTGGAAACGTTTCTCGATTCTTCGCCTTCTCCAACTCTTTCTGTGCCTATCTTGATGTCCTTTACTGAGAAAGCGTTGTTTCCAAGTCTCTTGGTAACTATCTCCGCAACATCGACGGCTCTGGAGATCACCATGCCTCTGGCCTTTAGAATTATTTCGGTGCTCTGAGAAAGTTGGATCAGGGCTGACATAGCGTAGCTCATGACTGGTTTCTTACCTATGTAGACATGGTTTGACGGGCTTGTCCGTGGTGGTCTCGGTGCTGGAGGAGCTGGACTGCTTGCAATGGCAGGCTTTGTTTCCGATTTGGCGTTTCGACTTCCCGATTCCGGTGCTGACATGTTGTGTTCGACATGCCTTGCGGTTGACACTCTGTTAAGAATGTTACCCTTTTGGCGGCTCTTGTCTCAAACCGAGGGCTTAGGTGTATTCATTTCTTCTGTGAGAAATGCTCGGGCCATTCTTCCAGTATTATATGCTACACCTAACCCGCCTTTCGCGTCTATCCCGATTAGACCGCCCCACCCCTTAACCTTCTGGGCAAGCATGCCCACAGCCGCTTCACAGGCTTCTTGTGAGGAGACACCTTTGACCATAAGATCGCAGGCATGTTTTGACAACACCACCCTTGTGATGGCTTCACCCCAGCCCGTGGCCGAGACTCCTCCAGATTGGTTATCCGCGTATGCGCCGCAGCCTGGCAGAGGAGTGTCCCCTACTCGCCCGGGTAATTTCCCAGATAGGCCACCGGTTGACGTCCCTGCAGTGATGTTTCCGTCAACATCTATTGCTACGGCTCCGACCGTGTCGCCAGCGAAGAGCTTCTTCACTGTTGCAGGCTTGCTGTTGAGTTCATCGTAGAGTTTAGCCTCATCTCTGCTCAGCAGATCCTCGATTCTTTGCTCAACTATGCCGCACTTCCGCGCAAACTTTCTTGCGCCGTCACCTACAATCAAAACATGATCGGTAAGCTCCATCACCCTTCTGGCCAAGGTGATCGGGTGAAAGATGTTTTTCACAGCTGCCACTCCTCCAGCTTTCAGAGTGGCTCCATCCATAATCATAGCATCAAGCTCCAACTCGCCTTCACTGTTCCTTGCAGCGCCTTTCCCGGCATTAAAGAAGACTTTATCCTCCATCGACCTAACTGCAGATTCAACCGCGTCTATCGATGAACCTCCATTCGTCAACATCTTCATCCCTATAGATGCTGACTCAGCCACTGCGGCCTTATGCAGGTCGATCAGACTGTTAGGAATGTTCCATGCGCCGCCGTGAACAATTATGATTCTTTTGGCCGTCAACGAGAGCTGCTTGACGCTTTTGAGTTAATAAACCTCCCCTGATATTAAGCCGGATACAATCTATTTTTGACATATCGCTGACAGTATCTACAAGGGCGGTCGGAAATGGACCGGGGGGGATTTGTTCTCTAAAAGGGTATAAATCTAATGAGCGTTCCTGATGATTGAGACAATAGGTGGTGGGGCCGGTAGTATCTAAACCTGAACGGGTTTAGACCATGATAGTAAACAGAGTTTACTATGGGCTGATTGAGCAGTATTCTAAGTGTTATATAAGGTGCAGTCTTAGGACGGAGTAGTTCTTTTGACGGAATCGACAAGCTCTTTGGTTATCTCTGTTCTCTCGTCACACACCGTAAATAGCTCATCGCTGAATGTTCCGGGTGCATAGTACAGGTGGGTAATGACACCAGCATCTTTCGCGTTTTCGACTGCTGGTACGAAGTCGCTGTCTCCAGTGATCAATACTGCTTTGTTAATCTGGCGTTGCCAGCTCATTCGGACGAGATCCACCGCCATGAGAATGTCGACTCTCTTTTGTTGAAGTTCGCCGGTATTCGATTTTCTGAGTTTCCCTAGCCTAACTTCAAACCTCGGACTCTTCTTCAATGCTACGATAAATTTATTCATGTTTGAGTATCGTAATCGCTCTGGTTCAGTAGGCGGACTGCTTTGCCACGGCATACAGTTATAGTAATATGTTCTGAACCGTTCATATCCTTCCGAGAGTTTGTTCGACAGCGCCAAAAAGTCTATACGAGGCTCGCCAAAGCGATCGCGGAGGATCGCGGCAAGATATCCCCCATCGATAAGTATGGCAACCTTATCCATATAATATCAACATCATGAATATCTTCTGCCGTCCAACTGAACGACAGCGACTATATACATACATATCTTTTTCAGAACAATATTTAAGACTTAT
>JACQRY010000222.1 GCA_016206275.1 Nitrososphaerota archaeon | reverse complement strand
GTAGCGTCTGCAACCCGGACATGTCTATTCTCTCTGACCGTGACATAGTGAAGAGGGTTTCTTCAGGAGAACTGTCAATAGAGCCATTTAATGAGAAAAATCTGACTCCCAACGGTTACGATTTGTCTATTGGGGAACTGTATTTGTCGGGAATGACATACACGAAGGGCACTTTATCTATTGCATCGCAAACGTGGTTCGCGATGGCCACCAGAGAGAAAGTGAAGATGAGTAGAAACTTGTGCGGACAGCTCTGGATGAGAAGCACGTGGATCAGGAAAGGCCTCATGGCTTCCTTCGGACTGGTTGACGCGGGCTTTGAAGGGTCTCTAACTTTTCCCGCCTTCAACGCTTCGCAGCAACAAGTTAAGCTCAGTGTAGGCGAAAGATTCGCCCAACTGGTTTTCCAAAAATTGTCGAGCCGCGTTGCCAACTCGTATGCAGAGAGGAGCGGAAAATATCAGGGGCAAAAAGGCATCAACCTAGGCTGAAATATTCTCCTTGACTGCTTTTGTAATCTGCAGCATTTCTTCATCATTAACACTAGGTCTTTGACGCATCACCGCGTGAACAGGTCCTCCACCGTCACCCGGAAATCTAGGTATGATGTGCAGATGTAAGTGGGGGACTTCTTGGCCGCTGTCGGGGCCGTTGTTGATCCCTATTGTCGTTGAGCCGGTCTTTAATCCTCTTTGAACAGCCTTGGTAAGCTTGAAGAGGGTATGGAAAAGTGCTTGAGCGTCTTCTCCGCTGAGTTCGTCGATGTTGGATACATGGGCCTTAGGGATGATTAGAACATGGCCCCTAGCTAAGGGATATTTGTCTAGGAATGCTAGGATTTTATCATCTTCATACACCTTGTGGGATGGTAGGTTGTCTTGAGCTATTCTACAGAAGATGCAGGATTCGACCATAGTTCAACTTTCTCTTTAAGTTACGATTTAATGTTGCTGAGTATGATGTCCTCGTTGTTCGGTGTCTGAATGAAGGCTGGCACATTCTTCTGCCTTGTAGCTCTGTAGGATACGAAGAGCCACTGCCCTGTTTCAAGATCATTAGTCTTCTCTAACATGTCATAGCTCAACGAAAAAGAGTCAGCTATCACCATGCGGTCGTAGAAGCGCGGTAGGGTGCTGACAAAGTAGCTGTGCAGCTGCTGCAATGCGTTTACGTTTAGGTGGGCGAGTCTCTGGCTGCTGAGCCAGCAGTGCGCCCGATACTTTCTTCCCTGTCTGAGCAGTGCTTCAACCATCTTATTCGACGCATCCGAGTAGTCGGATCTGGTGGTTCTGTCAGGTATGAATTCTTGAGCCTCGTCTAGGACGATGAGCACTTTTCTTCTGGCTCCTGATGTTTTCTTGAGGAACAGGAGTCTGTCGATGAACCTTGACGCTGTTTGTCTAGCTGTGTCAGGGTCAGGGGTGTAGACTATGTTGAGTTGAGGAGCCTTGGGGCTTAGGAGGAAGGAGGCTAGTCTCTCAGGCGTCATTTGGGACGCTTCTTCCGTTTCCTGCTCTGCACCACCAGCCGATGTAATGTAGTTGACAATCGCTGTGACGTCGTTTTTGAGACCGGACATTCCGTGTACAGACTGGGTCAAACCGTCAAGAATTCCAATCAAATGTTCCCTATCTTCCATGTTCAATCTTCTGACATCAGTTTCAGAATCAAGTTCCTTCCTACTTAGGAGATGTTGCGTCAAACGTTGTAAGGCAATGGTGGCCTGCGGGCTGCCTCTCTCCGTAGCTTCTGAAGCATTACCAAGTAGTTCTATCAAGTATCCCAGCGTGATCTTCGGGGTATCACTAACTATGGTTGATAGTTTCTCGATCCTGTTTTCATCGAAAAGTCTTTTGACCTGCTCTAACAGTTTCTTTTCTGTTAGAGACGTTTCCAAGGTTTCGGGCATAGTCTGCGAGTTAAGAAAGTTCGCAGGGTCTCCGCGGAAATCCTCGGTGGAGAAGAATCTGTTTTCCGATGCAAGCACGTCGAGCAGATGCACTGCGTATTCTCCTGCCACATCGAAGATGATTATCTTCAGGTCTGGAATTTTTTGCATGGCTTGTCGTATCAGGAAAGAAGTTAGGTTCGACTTGCCTGCGCCTGTGAAGCCGAATACCCCTGTATGGTATCTAACCAAGCTTTCAATGTCTACTGTGAGCGGAATATTGAAGCCCAGCATAGAGCCGATCTCGCTTCCTTTTTCCACGCAGAGAAACTTCCTTACAGTCTCCTTTGATAAGAGATAAGCCTTGGAGCCGGTTAAGGGAACAAATCTTACTCTAGCGAACCTGGGTTCAGAGTCGTCTATCTCCATGCGGTGGAAAGTAGGCACCGCTGCAACATCTATCCATGTCTCATCGCTTTGCCCCCAGCTGCCATCTATCGTGTTCAGATACTCCTTACGTATCACCGTGGGCAGGGCCACATCCATGCCGAGCATCTGGAAGTGGGTCGGCCTAAGGGCGGAGACCTCATAGATCAGGTATGTGGTTCCATTGGGAGTGGTTCTCTCTATCGCCACGAAAGAGGGATCGTGCAACCTGTCCAACACCTCGAAATCAAATTTGACTTCAAGTATAGCCACAGAGCTTGACAGTGTAACGTCGCCTTCACTCATCCGAGTAGTCCTTGTTACTACTTTGTGGTCTCTGAGCCTTGCTTCAAACCTTCCGTTCATATCGTCGAAAACATTGTTAGAGTTCTTGGTCAAGATTGGAAGACCTCTCTACGCGCCGCTCTGCTTCTCGCAGCTTCGCTTTCAGCTCTGAAGTCTCTGTAGCGGCGAGATAAAGAAAAGATCCGCTCCTTCCTAGTCAAAGTGCCTAACTCGAGGTCAGCTACTCCTCGAAGCATAGCTCTCATAGCCTTAACCTCGGCTTTCACAGCTTTGTCTGCAAGATAAAGCAGTTGGTTATGTCCAAGAGCTTCTAATACTTCGGGGTTATCTCCCTGGTCGAGTATGTGGAGGACTAGGTTGTCGAAGGGATTTGTTGATGCTCCTTCAAAGCAAGGCTCTATTTTGGTCTTAGCCCCCAGCTGTAAGACGTCCATTTTCTCCGAATAGGATTCGTCTACCGTATGATTAAAGAAACGGTCGTAGACGAAGACCGGCGAACGGGTTGCTGAATCGGTGGTGAAGGTTCGGAGCTGGAAGTAGGTCTTAACGAACATTCTTTCCCTTGAAACAAGTTTTCTAGCAGCCTTCAACACCGCGTAAGGCTCACCGCTTTCAACCATGGTTGTAAAGCAAGTGTCATACGCTACGGTGCGCCATGGCGTCTTAATGCTACTACTGTTGGTCGACGCAGTCATTGTGAGGAACGCTCGATCATTCTTCAGACCGGGAAGAGGTTTGCTGGGCTTGAGGAGACCTTTGCTTATGGAGTAGGGGAGGACGGACCTTGTGAACTCTGATGCGCCAGTGTCCTTAGTTATCCCTACGACGAGTGCATTCTTGAGCTGGGATTGATGCACCAACTCATAGATCAGGAAGGCGTTAACAGCACCAAGATCCAAGACAGTGAGCCACTTATCATTACTGAGTTGTAGAGGATGCTCTTCGCCTTGGAATATCCTCTTGGAGACTTCCCTTGCTATTGCGGAGACTCTTTCCCAATAGCCTTTTACGTCATCTTTAAACACGATGGAACTAGTATCAATCTTTTCGATCAGCTCACCATTGTGTTTGTTATCTAACGCTACCAGTCGGGAGACAATTTTGTCAATACCCTTATCGTCAAGTCCCAGATCATTTGCAAGCTGTGTTTTTCTTGCTTCGCCATCATGGCTCAATATTCTTTGAATGGCTGCGTACGTCAAGTATGGCTGCCTTCTAGGGACATAGAGGTCGCCGGGGCCGAGGACGGAAGCTAAGCCGAGATCCAGCATGGATGGATGTTCCTTGGGTGTAGGAAGGCTTGTGAGTGAAGTCTCCCCGATGGAAAGCATTAACCTGAGATCTCTGGATGCGGGCCCAAATGTTGCATAGAGCGGTCTATCAAGGAAGACGATTCTGGCGTTTCTACTCTGAATGGAATCTACGGCTATGGAGAGTTCAGCTAGTGTCATCAGGGCATAGGGTATTCGCTCTAGACTCCTCTCGAAGTCGAATTCGGTTTCAGCACCCCGCTGAGTTCTGGAAATCTCTGAGAGGTCCTCAAGCCACAGTGGCACTGCAGCTGAAGCCGAGAGCCTCGAGTCGCGCTCGGCCTGCCTCAGCCTTAGGTTTATCTTGCCTTCGTTTACCTGAAGAGGACATCTAAAGGCCGTTGCACACACATAGAAGAGAAGCATTTCGAGCCTCTCATCATAATCCATGGAGCCGTCAATCCCCGTGGCTTGGTGCTGTCCTTCGCCGAAGAGGCGGAGTCCTTCTTGAATGGCGCCCTGTGCGTTTAGCTCCTTCACCACGGTGGAGAGCTCTGGGTGATCCCTCAGGTCTGAAACTCTGCGGGTAAATCGCTGGACGAGTGACGATGTTTGATAGCTTAGTCTCTTGGCAATATCACTTGACAATCAACTTCACCAAGCATATGGAATGCGTCAAAGGGCTTCTTAACAGTAGATAACCCTATTGAAGAATATTTCCAATACTGATCAGCATAAGTTCGTGGCAAAGATGCTCCGGGTTAAAGCCACTTTATTTTCCTAAACATCAAGAGCGCCAGAAGACTAATAATGATTTGACTGACGATTACCGTCGGATACGCTTCAGGTATCCCCAGCTCCGGCATAAACCCAAAGTTCATGCCAAAATGGCTTGCTATCAGATTTGGAATCATCAACACAACAGTAAGCGCAGTCAGCTTCTTCACAACTTCGTTTAGCCTCTCAATTCTTCTGTTAAGCTCGGTTGTAACCATGATCTCGTGGTCACGAGATAGGTCTTTGAGCATGTTGAGCCTATTTCTACACCGGTCTAGAAGACCGTGGCTCTCAGCAATTAATACGCTGTAATCAAAAGAGAGGTATCTTGTCTCCACTTCTTTTATGGGACTTTCCTCAAGCCTCAATACTATGTCGTCGAAGTCTTCCAATCTGTCGTAGAGTCGGTTGAAATCCAAGACCAGTTCGCGATATTTGGTGGCGTCGTAGTGCTGTTCAAGCTCTTTTATTCCGGCGATCAATGTTTCCAATCGCTTCTTGTAGCTGATGGCAGCTTTGTTGAGGATCAGAAAAGTGAGTACTGTGCTTCTCCCGCGCGGCTTGTTGCACACGTTTTCGAATGGATGGAAGGTTTCGGGTCGAGGAGGGCTTTTAGAGTAGAGAAACGCCTTTTCCCCGTTCATGAAGAGCAGGTTGTTGGGGTCATCGTTATCATAGTCCTTGATGTTAACTATCAGGTATTTCTCTGCTGATTGGAGGAAATTTGTGTTAAGCTCTGTGATGGAGGGGAAGTCGAAGCTGAAGCCTTCGTTCTCGATAGCCTTGGAGAAGGCGTTGATGTTGTCGAACAACTGTATTCCTGGCCTCAGACTTGTCGCTTGCATAGCCGAGCCTCCCGTTCTCTAAAGCTCGGATTTACCTCTCTTATACGCCTAATGGTCATGCGTATCGTAATGTGCTGAAAAGTCTGTTGAGACAATCAGATTGGAGCGGTCTTACACCGATCTATACAAATAGTTAGGAATGGAGCCGCCACAACGTGCCCTCAGAGCGGCAAATCATCGCATTGATTGCTGTTGTGGCAGTGATATCTCTAGTCGCCATTGGTATGGATCTGCTTACTCCTCCTCAACAGAAGCTGCTTCTTGCAACCACTACAAGTGTTAAGGACACTGGTCTAATGGACTCTCTGGTCGAAGACTTCACCG
>JACQRY010000239.1 GCA_016206275.1 Nitrososphaerota archaeon | reverse complement strand
CCCTTCACCATCGGATTCCTCTACGGATACGCCGCTCCTCTAGTGGACAGACAGTTCATAACCATTGACGCGTTGATAGGCTTCACGCTTCTATTCTTACTAGCATTCGGACTTTCTTTTCAAATACCTATCATCATGTGGGCGACCACGAAAGCAGGCATAGTGGACAAGAGATTCTGGCGGAGAAACTTCTCATATGCGATACTGGCGATTGTGGTCTTTGGCGCAGCGATTACTCCCGATGGAAGCGGAATAACTATGTGGTTAGTGGCGATACCTTTGACACTCCTCTACTTGGGAGCGTATCTCTTCATCCGACGTCTCAAAGAGACATAAGGAGCATAGCGCATCCAGAGTCATTGAAGAGCTACGGGAAAGCCTATTCTGTTCTTGACTCTGGATTAAAATATTGTTTCGGTGTGTTTCCATTCAAGATCTATGGTCATGTTTGTCTGATTGTATGAAATATTGAATCCTTTGAAATATTTCCTACAGGGTATTTGGTCATTGACAGAAAAACATTCAGAGGGCGCTGTCAAGCTTGAGGTTCGCCGGGCCTGCGCCGGTGTGAAACGGGTTGAAGGAGGCATACGGATGAACGTGAGTGGGTGTTGGAGCAACCCTTTTCTGCGGTGTGAGCTGTCACAGTTGTCAGAGGCAGGAACATATTTCTGTAGGGATACCATAGACTACGCGGATGAGCCAAAACACGAAGTCTGACTCATTTTCCTTTGAAGGAGCCAGACGAGCAGAAAACCTGTTGCAGACAGGTCACCCCGTGTTCGACAAGATAGTCAAGATCAGATACGGCTCATCTATCTTGATGCTGGATGAGACGTTTTCCGGCGCCAAGAACTTCCTTTCTGTACTCTTCGGTAGCTACGCGAAAGACAGGGCTGACGCTCCCATTGAGGTGCGCATGCGTGGCAAAGCCGAATCAGAGAACGTTGTTGTAATTCAAGATTCTTCAATCTCGGAGGTAAGCATAGCACTGAGTGCCCTGCGCGAGAAGCATAGAGGTCGCATCTTGATACACCATGAGTTACCTGACCTTCTGATCTCCAACAACGCCGAGGTCGTGCTGAAGACCTTTCAATTTTGGCAGCCGAAGACAATGGATGCGACAACCGTCGAATTCTACTTACTTCCGAAGGGAACCTTCGAAGAGGTTGAAAAGAAGATCCTTCCTTTCGTGGAAGGAGTCGTTGAAATTAATGTTCGGGACGGTGAGAAGCGTTCAGAGCTTACCTTTACTCCTATAGGTTGTTGTGAGCATGAACATCACCTGCGGAGCTTCCCCTACAAGATAGAGGGAGAACGGTTGTTGATAGAGTGGGCTGGCGGTTATACAGATGAAGTAAGAGAGTTCTCCACAGAGACGGTTGACCGTCTGCTAAACCGTTACACAGGTAACCTCGACAGTTTGAAGGTTGTTGCGAGTTCTAGGCCGTCTCTAGCCACTCTTTCGGTTTACGACTACTGGTTGCTCTCCCAGATAGTGGGCAAGAGCCTTAGGTATGTTTCAATGATATTCCCTGAGCAGTTTGAAGCTATATTAAAGAAATTGTCCCATTGGGATATTGATGGTCTCGTGAAGGTGGTTGAATCAGAAGGCAGCCTTAAAGAACACCTTCCGAAAGAGTCTGAGCCCAAGTTCCAGAGACGCTTCGTAAGTCTTGCGCTTGCGTTACCCACCCGCGTGACAAGTGCGCTTATCGCCGCAAAGACTGGTAAGATACACCGGGTCCCGGCAGATGTTCTGAGCGCCAGCAGGATGGCTACGGTTTCACTCCTCAACATACTTTTGGAGAATACGTCAGCAGGAGAAGCCCAGATGAGGAGAATAATCGAGTTAGAGAAAAGGTTTGGAGAAATTACAGCTAGACTAACTGCACTGAAACGCATATCGCACCTAGGTGAAGGGCCGAACCCGAAGGTGGATATGAAGCATCTCGAGAAAATCATTGCTACAACGTTTCTGATAGGTTATCAGATCAGACCCAAGATAAGGAAAATCTCTGGCCATGGATATGAGATCGTTCTAACCGACTGCAGTTTGTGCAAGGAGATTACTGCCAAGACTCCAGTTTGCAGCCAGTTCTCCGGCACAATTGAAGGCATATGCGGCGTAGTATTCAAGTTAAGAACTTCGTGCGAAGAGGTTGACTGCAGAGCGATGGGGGAAAAGGTCTGCAGATTCGTTCTGAACATCATGCAACAATAAAGCTCAAGTTAGCTGAGACAGGACGCAGAAGACCGCTAGAGGATATGGAAGTATGCATTGGCGGGCGTATCTCGCCCTCATAGAGCCCTATAACCATCTTGGAATATCTCTGCTGATGTCACTGGTATTTTCAGCCTTACTGGGAGGGATACCTCTGCAGACAGCCATGCTTCTTGCCGTAATGTTTGTTCTTCTTGCTGGAGGGCAAAACTCGCTTAACGCGATGACGGATGCTGCCGCTGACCGCGTCAGTTGGCCGTCTAGACCCCTACCTTTAGGCCTCATCAAGATGACTAGCGCGCAGATCTTTACAAAGGCGCTCTTTGCTGGGGGAAGCCTAATCATACTCCTGTTAACCACAGTTCACGTATCAATATGGTTTCTAGGGTTAATGTTGACAGACGTTGCCTTAATGTTCGCCTATTCAAGTAGGCCTTTCCGTCTGAAAAGGTTTCCTCTAATCGGCAACCTTACTGCATCATCCTTCGTGGTCGTCTTCCCCTATCTAGGGAATCTCGTTTTGAGCTCGAATCAGCGCCCAGCCTTATTCGTTGCTACTGCCTTCTTCCTCCTAAGCGTCGCGACATTCATCGTCGAAGATCTTGTAACTCTCAAAGGGGACAAACTGATCGGCGACACCACTCTGCCTCTAGCTATTGGCAGACAACCTTCCGTACTCGTTGCCCTGAGCCTGTATGGCTTAGTCTTTCTAGAGACATTCGTCCAATGGTGGTCTAGCCCGTCCATGGTGCTTTCGTTCCTCGCGATGATGTCGTCGCTGGCATTGGTAGCTTCCGCATCGATGCTCCTTCGAGAAAGGACGAATCCAGATGTATTCCTTAGGATATGTCAGGTATGGGCCCTGACCACTGGCCTACTACTAGCGATGGGCCAATTGCTCAACTTTGTTTTGAGCGGAGCGTAGAAACCCGTCTAAATCATAGGTATCAGCCGGCAGAAGGGCTTCGGGCGTCTTGCGTACGCCGCCAACGCTCAGACATACCTTCAAGGCGTGTAGATCACGATCTCTGTTGACAAGTTTTCTAAGGTTGAACAATCTGAGGAGGTGGCAGGCATACTCCAGCTCTCTCCTGTCGAACAGGGCGTCTTCGTAAGAAATGTTTCGAACAGCGTTCAGCGCCAAGACGAATAGTCGGTCTCCCAGGGCGAGTACTTCGTCTACGATGCCTTTCTCATATAAGAGGCGCAGGTAGCTGTGGGGCTTCCTCGCCAAATCCCTTGCATTCCATGCCACCCCTTTTTCCTCAGCCAATAGGAGGAGCGCGTTCACAGAATCATGTTCCACGTCATAATAGAAATCAACTACGTCGTCATAGAGTAAACAGCTCTTAATGAGAAGGTCTGCCTGAGCTCTTATTGAGAGAGCTCTCTTCCTGAGAGCTCCGTCGAGGCAGCCCAGAGTGCTTTCAAAGACAATCAAGTCTGGGTCTGCCCAAAGGTTTCCAGTGCTTTTCTCGAGGATCATGGCAAGGTAGTCTTGCATCGAGACTGGTCGTTGATGGTGCATGAAAGAGCTCTGCTGACCTTCTACCCATCTCTTCACATCGCTAACGTAAGTTTTGTAGCTGAACGGAGCCGAGTCTCTCATAGCTCCGAGAATGTGGCCCGCCCAAGAAGCCATTTCCAATGCTGAGCTTTCAGCCCGATCTATCCAACGGGTTGGAACTTTTTCATATTCTGGTCTAATCATACCGTCCGTCAATGCGGACATAAGGTAACCTGTGCTTCTGAAGGCTTCTTCTGCAGTCTCCCATTCGTCACTCAAATTGTCCATTACCTTCGTGCTGACTGCCATCGAAGTTTTGGCCATCACTGAGTTGACCACCTGTCCTGAGTCTATCTTGGAGAGGGCGGCTTGGCTTCCGAAGATTGCTAGATATATTGCGTAAGTGGGATATTTTTGTTTGAGCAGCTGCATCCTGGTAAGACTCTCTTTGTCGAGAAAATGTTCGTTGTGCCGTAAGGTCTGGAGCCTGCTATCGAAGAGGCTTGATGCTCTACGGAAAAGCCTGAGACGCGTGACCGGGTTGCCAGAGCCTAGCAGGGAGAAGACAGCGCCCAAGATCAAGTAGGCCGGGCCTAGCCCCTCAGTCTTACCGTCTTTATTGGAGCTGAGCCGAGCGCTAACCGACATCGCTCATTGTGACAGAGGGACATGGATAAATGGATTTCTGGTATATATTTCAAGTCTGTATCTGTAGTCGATAGCAACCTCCTGCTTCTCGGAGCTCCTGGAATCGGATTTCAATAGCTCGCTAATCTTGTTTGGCTGTGGATCTGCAGAATCCGTATCCGTCGAGATTAGACCGATGATGCTGCGACCAGATTTGTCTGGGTCTTAGGCAGTTATTTCAGGCGCTTGCTATTCTTGTGACGAAAATTATATATGAACAGCCTTGACGCCAACATGGTTCGATATGATTCCTCGCGCCTTCGAATATTATGCTCCGACATCGGTCTCTGAAGCAATATCTCTCCTTCAGAAATATGGAGACGAGTCCAAGATTCTTGCAGGAGGCCAAAGCCTTGTTCCTTTGATGAAGCTAAGACTCGCAAGCCCTATGCATGTCGTCGACATTGGAAGGGTCCCCGGCCTCAACTACATCAAGGAAGAGGGCGACAAGATTCTGATCGGGGCCATGACCACTCACCATGAGGTTGAAACCTCACCCCTCATCAAGTCGAAATGCTTAGTGCTCTCAGAAGCTGAGAGCCATGTGGGTGACCAGCAGGTTAGAAATCGTGGAACCATAGGTGGCAGCGCTTGCCATGCCGATCCCGCGGCTGATGTTCCAGCTGTGCTTACAGCGCTAGACGGTGAATTCAAGATGACGGGGGCCTCGGGAGATAGAGTCGTTGGAGCCAAGAGCTTCTTCCAAGATATCTTTACTACAGACCTGCATCAAGACGAGATTCTGACTGAGATCAAACTTCCCGCTTTACCCCCTCTCTCCGGGAGCGCCTACTTGAAATTCGAGAGAGGCGCAGGGGACTTCGCCATCGTTGCTGTTGCGGCGGCAGTTACTCTTGATAAGGGGGGCGTATGCAAAGATGTTCGCCTTGGGCTGGCAGGCGTTGAGTCTATACCTATGCGCGCATTAAAGGCGGAGGAGGCTTTGCGGGGCAAGAAGCCTGATGATAATGCGATCTTGGAGGCCGCGGCGAGAGCGTCTGAGCAATCCAAGCCCAGTTCAGACATCAGGGGGAGTGCTGAGTACAAGAAGGAGATGGTTAAGGTCTTCGTCAAAAGGGCCTTGAAGGCAGCTCTTAGCCGCGTTTCCTAGATAGTTGATTAGGATGAGGCAGGTTTCCACTACTGTTAATGGTCAGGGGTATGTTGGTAACGCTGAGCCCAGAACCCTGTTAGTCTACTTTCTTAGGGATGAACTGGGGTTAACAGGCACCCATATCGGGTGCGTAGTTGGAAAATGCGGCGCCTGTTCAATAATCGTGGATGGCAAGGTTGTGAAGTCATGCATGCTGTTCGCCTACCAGGCGGAAGGCGCCAAATTACTCACAGTGGAAGGACTCGCCCAAGGCTCCAAGCTGCATCCCATACAGGAAGCTTTCTGGGAGAACCATGGCTTACAATGCGGCTACTGCACCCCCGGCATGCTGATGGCAGCCCACTACCTATTGAAAGAGAACCCGAAGCCCACCGAAGAAGAAATACGGAGAGGCATAGCGGGAAACCTATGCAT
>JACQRY010000224.1 GCA_016206275.1 Nitrososphaerota archaeon | reverse complement strand
GGCATCGGGATCAGAAGAGAGGACTCGGCAGCTTCTTCAAATTCTTGATAGTGCGCAGAGTCAGGTGCAACGTATCTTTGAGTTTCAGGAGTCCCGCGGTGTGCGGCTGCCTGAGGTGGCGAGGAGCCGCGTTGATGAGGCTTTGAGGATTGGTGAGCAGGCGATTCAGGATTTCAACGGAGGTCGTTTTGACGAGGCTGGTGATAGAGCTGTTAAGGCGTTGAATATGCTTAGAGACGGGCTTAAGGAGTCTAACAGTGATGGTGCAGGTGAAAGGGTTCTTGGTCTAGATCAGGCTATTGGGAGGCATCAGGAATTTCTTGACCGGTTGCAGGCGTTGATTGACACTGCTGCGGCCAGGGGATTTAACACTGCTGAGTTAGAGCGGCGTTTAGCTTCAGCTAGAGCCGAGTTGACCAAGGCATCTGAACTTTTGGTCATAGGGGATGATTCTGGGGCGGCTAGGACGCTTGGTAGTGCTCAGAGAGCTGTAGCGGGTGTTATGGCTGAAATTGACAGGCTGGCGAAAGCTGAGAAGAGCCGTGGAGTTAGCGCTCATGTAAAGGCTCTTACCCAACGTTTGTCTGATGAAGAAGAGAGAGTGAAGAATCTTCCGCTCCAAGTGCAGCAGGCTTTGGCTGCTGATTTGAGCAAGGCCAGAGAGAGGGCTGAGGAGGCTAGGAGGAAGTTTGAAGAGAATAAGATTGATGATGCGTTGGAGAGTCTTAGGAAAGCAGCGGAGAACCTGAGGGAGAGTGCTAGCAGGGCCCAAGAAGAGAGGGAGAGGATTGAAGAGGCCTTGGAGAAGAGATTGAAGAGTCTGGGTGAAAGATTGGATCAGCTTGAAGACAGGGTTAAGGATCTTCGGCAAGAAGACGTTAGAAGACTATTGCTGCATACGGTCGAGGAACTCAAACAGCTTCTTGAGAGACTTCAAGATGTGATCCGTGAACATGGTCTACGGGAGGCTGATAGCCAGCTGGAGCGAGTTGAAAACATGCTTGAGGAGTTGGCTAGGCGAATTGAAGACGCAGGTGGAGCCAGCTCTGATTCTGCGAACAGATAGACCTAGACGGGTGGGAGAAGGTTCCTAATCGATCCTTAGGGGAACTCCCTTTGGTCTGCCCTTTTTCCTCTTGGTTAGGATGATCTCAAGGATTCCGTTATTGTATTTAGATCTAGCTGTTTCAGGCTCTACTTCTTCCGGCAGCTGAAGCTCTTTGGCATATCGTCGGGAATCGTGTTCAGCACTGATTGACAGCGAGTTCTCGGTGGCGTGAATCTTCAGGCTCTCTTTGGGCACTCCCGGTATTTCTGCCAATACTCTTAGTTCGTTGCCTTGGTCGACTATTTCTACCAGAGGTTCTCTGTGTTCTGTGACGTCGACTGGGTATTCTTTGCCTTTCTGGGATGGTTTTACGTTGCCGAATTCGCTGATCTGTGGCTTACCGTCGGGGCCTATGGTTACTGAGTATCCGTAGACGAAGGGCCCCATCTCTTTGACGGTGGTTCCGTCGGGCAGTTTCTTTTCTCTGATGAGTTTCTCAGGCATTTTTTGACTCATTTCGCCAAATAGTTCTTCCATTCTCCTCTCCATTTCACGCATTATGTCGTCGATGTCTTTGATGAATGGGTCTGTGAAGAAGTCGGGGTCGAAGAAGGGGAAGCGTCTTCTTCTGAATCGGTCAGGCCAAGACAAGCAGGATCACCAGTTAAGTAGGAAAATGGAGATCTAATGATAAAAATCTTACCATAACCCCGGCTCCGCCAAATCCTCAGTTCATGCGTGAGTCTCTCGCTGAAGGTTCTGTAAGTGTTCCGAATATGTTGTTCACAGATGTCTTTCTCCTGTTTGTGTAGGTCTTGAAAATCCGTTGCGCGAGTCTATTTGGCGTTAGAGTGCTTTAGATTGAGAGATGCCTTTTAGTGTGCTTCAAATGCTGTTAAACTGACGTTGGAGTCTATAAACATGCTTACATGCTCATGAAACGACTAAACCATTATATACTAAATCCCTGACAGGCAGGCGTCTACCTTGCCGGGTATAGCTCTTACGGAGCTTGTTCTTCTACTCATCACGATCACCACTGCGATCGTGGCTGTCCGTGTCCTTTTGGATATTTCGTCAAGAAAGCATCGGAGAAGGTATAGTAGAGAAGTAAAATGGCTGTTTGCGCTAGGTGTGGTGCTGGGGGTTTCATTACCTTGGAATGAACAGTTGGGTTTGGCCGCTGCCCTAACTGCAAGCATATTCTTGTTGCTTCTCGCCTTGGGGTACTATCTTATAGGTGGCAGGAGGAGCATCTTCAAGTTTCTATCTTCGGCTTGGACACCTAGGGAACATGTGAGAGACTGGTATCTTTACCTGTCTATTACGACTGGTGTTACGGGGGTAGTTTCCACGATTCTTTCTGTGGTGGTTCCTCCGTTCCTGTCTCTGACTATCAGCTCCTTTATTCCGATTGCTTTCTCCACCGTGTCTGTCCTCTCGGCGCTGCTTGAATTCACTCTGTATGTGCCGCCCTATCAGAGCATCCTCGGCCTGACCTACAACTTTACTCTTCGCTCGAAGGTTTCATCAGATACTGGGGAGCCTTACGTAGAGGACTTGGATTTTCCCGTCATTGCGGAGGGCACAACTTATACGACTTTTGATGTCAGGGATGCGATGGAGTCGCTGGTGGGTAAGGGGTTTGCGTCAAAGGTATCCCCTACTCCTCTTGGGAAGGTTGGCTTCAGGTT
>JACQRY010000232.1 GCA_016206275.1 Nitrososphaerota archaeon | reverse complement strand
TACGGTAATGGTCTTGCAACTCTAGTGACCAAGGCTGAGAAGCATAATCGAATGATACTCCTTTTCGACTTGGATCAGGAAGGAAGATCCCTGACCAAGAAAGCCGCGCTCATACTTGAAGGTAAAAAATATCCCATAGATCTCTTCTTCAGAAGGGAGCTTGCTCATGTTACTAGGGGAAGTGTGAAACAGGTAGAGGAGCTGGCGAAATTCAAGGATTACTTTACATCAACACCCGTAGGTTTATAAGCTGGCTAAACACCCCCATGTCCTGTTAAACTTACTCTTAACTCTGTAAACAGGTAGGATGATTAACGCAATTGCCCGAAAGCAGTATTGTAAAGTATATGGTTAGACTTCGATTTAACATCGAAGGAGTGGTAGAGAAAGCAGACATTATAGGCGCGATCTTCGGCCAGACAGAAGGACTCTTCGGCCCTGAGATGAATCTCAATGAGCTTCAAAAGTCCTATAAGCTTGGCAGAATAGAGATCAACCTCGACTCAAAGGAAGGCCGGACGCATGGCGAAGTCTTGCTTCCCATGTCCACGGACATCTCCACGGCAGCACTCATAGCTGCAGCGGTGGAGAGCGTCGACAAAGTCGGCCCCTGCGGCGCAAGATTCCATTTAGAGGCGATAGAAGATGTTAGAGCCAGTAAGAGGAAGAGCATCGCTGAGAGAGCCAAACTCATAGTCAAAGACTGGTCTTCGAAGGTCTCTAGCGAAGGAGAAGAAGTGTTGAAGGATGTGATGGAGGCTCAGAAACGTGGTAAACTCATCAGCTTCGGCAAAGAAGGTCTTCCAGCCGGAGTAGGGATCTATACCTCCGAAACAGTGATCCTAGTTGAGGGGAGGGCCGATGTAATCACCCTCCTCCGGGCGGGCATAGAGAACGGTATAGCTCTGGAAGGAGCCAAAATCCCTGATTCGATAGTCAAGCTCTCTAGGGAGAAGACCGTCATAGCTTTCCTTGACGGTGATAGAGGAGGAGACATCATCCTCAGAGAACTACAACAGATGGCTAGGATTTCACGCGTCATCAGAGCACCGAATGGCAGAGAGGTTGAAGACCTCACTCCAGTAGAGATCCTGGATCTGTTAAGAGAAGTTCTTCCAGGAGCAAGAAGAGAAGCTGTTGCTCCTGAAGCAAAGGTTGAAGGAGCCCTAGCTGATAAGGTTAGAGAGATTCATCCTCATATAGGCGGAACTCTAGAAGCGGTAATCTTGAACAATGATTTCCAGGAGGTTAAGAAGGTGCCAGTCAGCGAACTGATACCTGCTTTGGAGAATGATAATGGCGTAAAACATGTGATCTTTGACGGCATCGTGACCCAAAGGCTTGTTGATGCTTGCGGCAAAGTAGGAATAAACACTCTTGTCGGCCACAGGGTTGGCAGCCTCACTAATCGGCCGGACCAGCTAGCTATACACACATTCAGGGACTTCGGTTTAGATTCGGGTTAATGATAGTTCACAGTCTGACACCGAAGTCAGGTCTCGTAGTCCTCACACCTGAGGATGTCAATGATCTATGGCGTCTCAGACGTCTCATTGCCAGAGGTGATCTAGTGGCCAGCGAGACTACAAGGGTCGTTAAGGGCCAAGGCTTCTACACAAGGCCAGATAAAGGTGAGCGCGTCAAGGTCAAAATTACTTTAAACGCTGACAAAGTTAGGCTGGACAGCACCTTCGGCAGTCTCAGGGTAACGGGCAAGATTGTCGATGTTTCCAGCGACTTGCTTTCAAAAGGCTCTTCTCATTCTCTTCTCATAACCCCTGAGCGTCGGCTAGCAGTCAAGAAGGAAAACTGGGGCATGCTGGAATCCAAGCTGGTTGGCGAAGGGGAAGCATCAGTAGGATGCGTCATTTCTGCTCTAGATGTTAGGGAGGCGGGTGTAGGTGCGTTAAGAGGCACTCATCTCAAAGTTTTGTCAACCATTACTTCAGGTTTCGGTGGTAAGAGGTATGTCGAGGCAAAAGGCAGCTATCAGAGTTTCTTTAGCACCGTTGAAGAAACTCTGAGGTCTGTGTACATCGATGGCGATAAGGTGTTTCTTGCTGGCCCCGGACAAATTAAGAACCAGTTTGCTAACTTGGTTAGAGAAAGATGGAAGGAAGCCTCTGACAACATATTTCTGATCGATGGCGTTGATGTGACTGGGGAAGACGGCGTCCTAGCAACTGTTCGCTCCTCGGGTTTCAGGCAAATTGTTAAGGACAGTATCATCGCCAAGGCTCATAGCATATTGGAGGAGGCTGTTAGAAGGGTCTCCACAGGCGATCCTAGGGTCGCGATGGCATTTCCAGAAGTGTCCAAGGCTGGAGAAGCAGGAGCGGTGGAGGATCTGGTTTTGTCGGACAGGCTTTTTGAGCTAGGAGTTATAGAGGACGAGTTGGTTACACTACTGAATATTGTCGAGAAGTATGGTGGAAGAGCATACTTGCTGGATTCTTCCACGGATATGGGTAGGCAGGCCTCTGGTTTAGGCGGTATAGTGGCTCTGTTGCGCTATGCTCTTCAACGTTAGGATGTTGATTCTTCGAGCCACTTGAGGTATTTGACGCCTATTTTGCTTGGCTCTACTTGTATTACCTCGGGAACCTCATAGGGATGTCGAGAAACTATTGATTTCATCAGTTTTGATGCCTTTCTGCCGCTGGTCTTGAAGATAACCATGCTTTCATCAGCCTCCTCAATCTTATCCTTCCAAGTGTAAATGGATTTGACTCTGAGGAGACTCGCGCAAGCAGCGTCTCTCTTCTCTACAAGCCTTCTGGCCTCTTTGACAGCTTTCTCTTCATTTGGATATGTCGTAAATACTAACGTACCAGCCATGAATCATCTTATCTTATGGGTGGTCATTAAGGATTAGGATCAACGCCAAGGAAGAGAGTGTGCTTCTTGTTTGGCTACAGTCTTATGGGTAGTAGATCTATGTAAGGAATGAGAAGTGTGGTCAAGATCAGTCCGACTATGATTAATGCAACTGCAATGGTGATTCTCTTGACGGCTTGATCGCTGAGTCTGCCTTTCGAAGCGCTCTTCAATGCTCGTCTGAAGACCTGTCCCCCGTCCAACGGGTAGATGGGTAGAGCGTTAAACACGCCAACATTAAAGTTGACGAACCATATCCAGAACAGTAAGTTAGCGACAGGATAGAAGTATGGCCCTATGCTCGAAGTGTAAAACATGTGCAAAACGTCTGAGTAAGGTACGTCAAAGGGTCTGATCGTAGGCGGAACCAGATAAATCAAAGGGAATACTGTTGCAATCCTCTGATACGCATCAAGCCTGAAATCGAATAATGTAATCTCTACTCCGAGGAAGCTCCTGCTCCTATTCACAGGATTCTCCGCTAAACTCACCAAATAGGACTGTCTAGAATCACCTCTCACTATTGAAACATTGACTTGATCCCCTGGTTCAAGCGGGCCAATAACTTCCGCTAAATCCTCTATAGTCGGAGTTGGAATATTGTTGACTGAAACAATGATGTCCCCGGGACTCATGCCGACTTCCTGAGCTGGGAAGCCATCAAAGACACCTATCACACCCACTCCCCTAGCTAAAGGAGTCATGGAGCCTACTGTGAGGATAAGCAGGCCGAGGCATATTGCTGCGATGACCATGTTGCTACCCGGTCCTGCGGCGAGAACTTTCCCCGCGTTTTTCAGGGAAACCTTCTCCATCTCTTTCTCATCGATTTCTACGAATGCTCCTATGGGCAGGCCGAGGAATAACAGGAGGCCGGCAGACTTCACCGGCAGACCGAGGGCTCGGGCTTGAACACCATGCGCCCCTTCATGGATAACTAGGGCTACTACCAAAGCTATCCATCCGTAGACTATGGGGATGAAGGGGTTGAGGCCAGGTATTAGGAGTGAGGCCCGGGGAGAAATTTCTCTCCCAATCTCTCTAATTACAGGGTTAGAGAAACTTGCGACTATGCTGGTGAAGATCAGCAAGAGAGCTGCAGCTGCGAAGACTGGTAGCACGTAGAGCAACACCCAGCTCAAGGGCTTGATGAGCCTGAATCTGCTCACGGTGTCAAGCATACCTAGACCCCTCTTGGTTCTCACCATGATCAGGGGGAAGTGCAGTTCCACAGCTTTGGATTTCTCTTTCTCTGCTGGTTCCGCTGGCGTGCCCATTTCTTATAGGCGGTTCCCAAACCATGTTACTTAAAATGTATTACCTTCAACATCGCATGTAACCAGATACGGGGCTGCTTTAACCCGGTTAGCCAAAGGTTAACTTGATGCTTCTTCAGTCTTCAAGGGTAATAGATGGTAGAAGTCGTGTACTAGTCGATGGTATAGGCCGTGAACCTTTCCTGCTTTCTCTGCTGAGTCAGGCTCCTTGCCCTTTACAGACACGATTAGATCTTCCAAAGCTTCTTTCAGACCTTCAGCATTGGTCTTTAACTCGCTCCACCATGGTGCACTATCAATAAGGGTCAGAAG
>JACQRY010000016.1 GCA_016206275.1 Nitrososphaerota archaeon | reverse complement strand
CCCAGTAATAGGACGAGGTTTGGCAAGAGTCTTGTCGAAAAAGATCCTGAGCACCACGGTTCCCTCGGCATCGCTATCACTGAGGCCGTCGAAGACACTTTGACCGATGAGAAGACAAGGTATTGCCTTGGCTCATTGCTCAACCACGTGCTCACGCATCAAAGCATCGTGGGGCTGGAAGCTAAGAAACAGTTCGAAATGATCGATGTTTATCCTGACGTGATATGTGGCTGCATAGGAGGTGTCTCCAACTACGCAGTATATGCAAATCCCTTCATGATGGACAAGCTGAAGGGTAAGACCAGCACAGACTTCGTGGCCTGCGAGCCCAAAGCTGTTCCCTCAACAACTAAAGGTGCATACACCTATGACTATGGCGACTCAGGCGAGATGACTCCTCTCGTTAAGATGTATACCCTTGGCCACAAGTATGCTGCTCCCCCTATTCACTCGGGTGGATTACGATATCATGGGAAGGCCCCGTCACTCTGCCTATTGATTAACAAGGGATACATGAGATCGGTGGCGTATCATCAGACAGAGGTCTTTGAAGCAGCTAGAATACTTGCTCAGACCGAAGGCTTGATCACTGCCCCTGAAACAGCTCATAACGTGAAGTATGCTATCGATGAAGCCCTTAGATGCAAGCAGTCAGGAGAAAAGAAGGTTATAGCCTTCAACATGTGCGGCCACGGATTACTCGACCTTCAGGCCTATGACGACTTCCTTAACCACAGGCTTCAAGACTGGGAACCAACTGAAATCAGCGTGCCCACCTACGCCAAGTAGGTCTCAGTCAAGTAAAGCGCTCATGATTATGACACGCAGATCTGAAATTATCCATTGCTGAAGATAACCCCAACCTTGGCATTGAGGGAATCAGCGCTGTGTGGATTTCGGAAGTCTTGTGACCGGTCTGAATAGATATGATGTATTCTAAATCCGTATCAGCGATTCATCCAACTTTTATCGTTGAACCCTGATACTGCATTGATGACTAACAGAAATCTGGTAATAGCCGGAGTTCTTCTCTTCTTTTCCGGTATGTTATTTATGGCGCCAGCGCTTTTGGGCAGTGGCCTTGATACCTATGGAACATTCTTCCAGCTCGGATTCATAACTGAACTCGCTGGCACATTGACCTTAGCCGTAGGTTTGAGGGTTAAATCCTGAACTCACACCGCTTATGCTCCGCGCAGCCCAAGTAACCAGGTTATTACAGTTCTGACATGCCGGAATGGTCCCAACCGTCGACCGTTAAGCGGCCAAGCCTTGCATTCAAACAGTTTCTCTTTAATTTTGTTAGTCTATATAGGGGACATTTGTTTTCAGGAACATAGATGGATCCCTCGACGATAAATTATGTACGAAGAGCTCTTCGTACCAGTCTAGATGCCAGAGTGCTGGTGATGCCCGATTACTTCGTGGATAGGATCATCTCCACTCCACCTCTAGCAGAGCTTGCACGCGTGATGACGGAGAAAGTCGAGGCTGGTGGAGGGAGTATTCGCAATGTTCGTCAAACGGAAGTTAAAGGCGGAAACGCGGTGAACGTAGCTTATGCTCTGGGGATGTTAGGCGTCAGAACCGATCTTGTAACCTTGGCTAGGGGAGCTTCGAAACTACTGCTTGAGGAAACCTTCAGGAATTTGCCGTCAGTAGAAGTCATAATAAAAGAAGGGAAACCGGGCTACACCACTGCTCTAGAATTCACCGAAAATAGTAGACATGCGAACGTTATGCTCAGCGATCTGGGGGACATGGATTCTATCGGACCAGAGAGACTAGGCGAAGAAGTGAAAAGGGTTTCATCAGCTTCAGCTGTAGCTGTGGTAAACTGGGCAGCCAACCGTATGGGCACGGAATTAGCTCGTTTTGTCTTCGGAAAAGCTCCGAAGAAATCTATTAGGTTCTTAGATCCGGCGGACATATCCTCAAGAAGCAAGGAGTTTGCAAGATTTGTCAAAGACGCTTCCGGCGAAGGTCTCATCACCAATCTTAGTGTTAACGAAAATGAGGCTAGATTCCTCGTCAAAGAGTTCTCATCCACAAAGATTCCGGCAGATTACTCATCCAAAGACATACGCGTTGCCTGCCAAAGCATTTCAGAAAAAATCAGTCTTACAGTGGATATTCACACACCCATCGGCTCGGCTTCAGGCTTCGCAGGAGAGGTTCACTGGGCTCCATGCCCAAAAGTCAGGCAAGTGACTATCACCGGCGCAGGAGACGCTTGGGGCGCGGCTGACCTATACGGCTATTTGGCCGGTCTTCAGCCTGAAGCCAGGCTTCT
>JACQRY010000220.1 GCA_016206275.1 Nitrososphaerota archaeon | reverse complement strand
GATCATAGCGGAGCGCCGGCAGGAGATTCTGAAGAGACACGGCTTGAACCCCAAGATAGTGGCCGTCATCGATCAAAGTGGCTACACGGTAAATCAGAAGGGGTTAGCGTTGGAGCGTCTGCTCGAGGATAAGGCTTCGAAAGGCACTGTTGCCGAAGAGGAGTACAAGGGGCATGATCTTCACGCCAAAATCAGCTTGGTGAAAGAGATTGATGTCGATGTCGTCATCGAGACGACTCCCACTAATCTGAAGGATGGTCAACCTGGGCTCTCCTACTTGGAGAAGGCCTTGGCAGGTAAGAAGCATGTAATAACCACGAATAAAGGACCTCTTGCTCTAGCCCTTCCAGCATTAATGGAGCTGGCTGACCACAATAACGTCGAGTTGAGGTTCAGCGGCACAGTCGGAGGCGGAACCCCGATTTTGGAGTTTGGCAAGCGCTGCCTGGTTTCTGACAAGCTCCTATCTGCCGTAGGAGTTCTCAACGGCACTACGAACTTCATTTTAACGCGCATGGAGAAGGACGGCGTGGCGTTCGATGAAGCTTTGACTAGGGCTCAGAAACTAGGTTATGCTGAAGCTGAACCGTCTCTTGACGTAGATGGCTACGACACGGCGAGCAAAACGGTGATTATAGCCAACTGGCTATTTGACAAGAAAGTCACACTAAAAGATGTTAAGATCACGGGCATCAGAAGCGTTAGTTTGAAGCAGGTGAGGGATGCGAACGCTAAGGGACGGTCAGTGAAGCTCTTAGGATCAGTGGACGATGCTGCAAAGGTTGAACCAACAGAGGTTTCCCGCAACGATCCACTTTGCGTCGAAGATACGCTTAACGCTGTAAAGTTTCAGACCGAATACGCCGGAGAGGAGATCATAATTGGCAGAGGAGCAGGAGGCATGGAGACGGCCAGCGCAGTACTTAGAGACTTGATCGCCATCAGAGAAAGAATAGCAGAGGAGATCATGTCATGAGAATCGTGATGAAGTTCGGTGGCTCATCTGTTGCAGACGGAGCCAAGATAGATCATGTGGCAGAGCTTGTAAAACAGCATCTTAAGGGAAACCAAGTCGCCGTGGTCTCATCAGCCTTGGATGGAGTAACAGATCAGCTTCTTGAGCTAGCCGACCTTAGTCTCAAAGGAAAGACGAGCCAAGTTAAGGATGAGCTCGAGAAGATTAAGAAAAGGCATTCAGAAGCAGCTGAAGCAGCTATACCCATCGAAGCATTCAAGCATGGAGTTCTATCCACAGTTTCAACCCTTCTATACGAGTTGGAGAGGGTGTTAAGCGGCATCTCCATCTTGAGGGAGCTTTCACCTAGATCAAAAGATTACGTGCTCTCCTTCGGCGAAAGGCTTCTTGTCACCATTCTTAGAGGTGCGTTGCAAGCCCGTGGAGCTGCTTCAAGAGACTTTTCAGGCGGGGAAGCTGGGATTGTGTCTGACGAAAACTTTGGTGACGCCAAACCTTTGATGAATGTGACTAAGATGCAGGTCCAGAAACGGTTAATGCCGCTTCTGGAGGAGGGGATTTTACCAGTAGTCGCAGGGTTCACCGCAGTCACCCAGCACGGAGATATCACAACTTTGGGGAGGGGAGGCTCAGACAACACCGCAACTATCCTCGGGGCGTGCCTTGATGCTGACGAGGTTTGGATCTGGACTGATGTGGACGGCATAATGACGGCTGACCCCAAAGTCGTCAAAAACGCCAAGGTGATCCCACGGCTGTCTTACGCAGAGGCCAGTGAGATGACGGTATTCGGAGCCAAGGCTATGCATCCCCGTGCTCTCGAACCCATCCTAGAGCCCCGTATCCCCGTAAGGATCAAGAACACCTTCTCTACTTCAGCTGAAGGCACACTGATCGGCGGTGATCAAGAAGCAAGTTCCGGCTCAATAGCGAAGGCCGTAGCCCGAGTTTCAGACGTCGGAATCGTAAGCGTAGGAGGGACAAGTATGGTTGGGCTACCAGGTACTGCCGGGAGAATCTTCGATGCCTTAGGTAAACAAGGAGTTAACATCCTCATGATTTCCCAGAGCGTCTCAGAATCGAACATAACTATGGTGGTGCGTCGGAACAGTGTTCAGAAAGCTGTAAATGCCCTGGAGATCGGGTTGCTCTCCAAGGGAGAAGTAAGAGAGGTCAGCTACGAAGATGACGTGAACATCATTGCGCTGATAGGATCAGCAATGAGAGGCACCCATGGTGTGGCTGCAAGAGTCTTCAAGGCAGTCGCTGACCGAGGGATCAACGTAATAATGATCGCTCAAGGTTCTTCTGAGCTTAACATCTCCTTCGCGGTTAGGGGAAAGGACGGTGTTGAAGCCGTTAAGGCTTTGCACGACGAATTCAAGCTCGGCGCCTAAAAGACGCCTAGTGACGTTCGCCGATAAATTTTTCTTGCTCAAAATGGAATTTTCTTCTGCGCAATTAGAAATAACAAGCTTCCTCTTAGCTTGGCCCTTTACCCAAAACAATCCGCCGTCGATAAACCCAAGGTGACCGTAAGCAAAAATGCCTGGGCTGAGTGTATGAAACTTGTGTAGAGCCAATATTATAAGGAAGAAGAGCCTAGCCAAGTATTGAAAACAGGGTAGAGCAGGCTTATGCTTAGGGCAGCTATAGTTGG
>JACQRY010000228.1 GCA_016206275.1 Nitrososphaerota archaeon | reverse complement strand
GTATGGATCTGCTTACTCCTCCTCAACAGAAGCTGCTTCTTGCAACCACTACAAGTGTTAAGGACACTGGTCTAATGGACTCTCTGGTCGAAGACTTCACCGTTTGGGCTGGGGCGGCACGGGGAGTAAGGGTGAATGTGGATTATGTTGGGGTTGGCACCGGTGCTGCTCTTAGGATGGGTGAGCGGGGCGATGTTGACGCGGTTCTGGTTCATGCACCTCCGTCGGAGAGAGAAATGGTTTCAAAAGGCTTCGTTGTCTGCAGGCAGCCGGTTGCATACAACTTCTTTGTCCTGGTAGGACCTAGGCAGGATCCAGCCCATGCGCGGGGATTAGGACTCCCGGATGCTTTCAAGAACATCTTCGACTCTGCCAGAGTCGACACGACAGTTTTCGCTTCAAGAGGAGACGACTCAGGTACTCATCAGAAGGAGCAAAGTTTCTGGAAGGCTATTGGAATAGACTACGATAGGCTTGTCGCGGAACATGGCGGTAGCTGGTATCTTGAGAGTGGAAAGGGCATGGGGGACACTCTGCTAATAGCCAACCAAAAGCAGGCTTACTCTTTGACGGACATAGGTACATGGCTGGCGTTCCGGAGCAGACTTCCGAGCCTCGATCTCTTGATCGACCGTTCACCAGACGGAATCAATGTCTACAGCGTAATGATAGTGAACCCGGAGATGCATCAAAAAGTGAACTATCCTGTGGCGAAACTCTTCGTGGAGTATGTTGCTAGTGGGGAGGGTCAAAGGGTGATAGGCGATCTCGGTGTTACTCAATATGGCACGCCTCTCTTTCAGAGGTTCGATACGCTAGACCTAGGGTCAGACGATCCGGTAGCCGAATGGGTCTTTGAGAACGCGGTATTCGACTCGTCCTGTCCGCAGGCAAATGGTCTGGGAGGAACCCTCAATGTCACCATAGCTCAACCATTACAAGCCCAGTCTCCAGACCTGGAAGTGCTCGGAATAGTGGTGCGAAGCCTCTACGTGGCGGTAGCAGCAACTGCTCTCGCATCTCTATGGTCCATGCCCGCGTCAATACTCCTCGCCTTCAGCAAGTTCAGGTACAAAGGCGGGATTGAACTAGCTTTTGAAACTATGATGTCTGTACCCACAGTGGTTGTGGGGTTACTGTTCTATCTTCTGCTCGTCCGCTCAGGTCCATTAGGCTCCTTGAATCTCCTCTATACGAATGAAGGTATCATAATTGCGTCGAGTGTATTGATTACGCCAATACTGATCAGTCTAGCTACCGCTACGTTGAAGTCTGTCGGCAAAGAGATTCGTGAGTCGGTCTTGACTCTTGGCGGTAACGCGTGGAGAGCCGGCCTGGAGGTTCTTCACGAGGCCAGAGTCCCCATTGCCGTCTCAATCCTCGTCGCTTTCACTAGGGCGATAGGGGAACTGGGTGTTGCCTTTATGGTTGGAGGCGACATAAGGTTCAACACAAGGCTATTGTCTACCGCGGTGGCCTTTGAGACCTCCCGAGGAAACTGGGAGTTCGCTATGATCCTATCGTTGATCCTTCTAATCTTGGTGATGGCTATGACAGCTATCTACATTAGGGTGGTGAAGCATGGAGTCGGCCGCTGAGCTAATACAGGTATCGAAATCATACGGATCTGACAGTGTCGCCTTGAGGAATGTGACACTATCAGTGCCAAGAAACGCTGTCTCTGCCGTATTCGGCCCAAATGGTGCGGGCAAATCAACTCTCATGCGCATAGTGGCTCTGCTTGAAGACGTAACCTCGGGCCAAGTCAAGGTTCTGGGCTCAGACACCAAAGACGAGAAAGCTGCAAGTCTTCGTGGAAGAGTAGCTATGGTCTTCCAGAACCCAGCAGTCCTAGATCGCAATGTCTATGATAATATCGCATACGGGCTTGGACTCAGAGGAATAGGAGAAGAGGAGGTGGGCAGAGCCGTGCGCAGCCAAGCAGAAGCTCTGGGCTTATCCCAGCTTCTCACCAGAAATGCCAAGACATTGTCCGGCGGCCAGAAGCAGAGAGTAGTGATCGCCAGAACCTTAGCTATCAGACCTGAGCTTATTCTGCTTGATGAACCAAATGCAAGTCTCGACAACGAGGGTGTGCATGTGGTGAAACGCGTTATCAAGGATCTTTCTGCCTCGTCCACGATAATTGTTTCGACTCCTAACTTGGATTATGCCCTAAGCGTATGCAGTAATTTCGTGCTAATCGATAAGGGTGAAGCGTTGTTCTCAGGTTCGAAAGAAGATTTTGTCAACTCCGATCTGGCTGAATCGTACAGATACTAGCGGATGACTATCTATGATTACGAATTTGACGCCGTAAATCTTTCATCGTATTCTGAAACCAGCATGGGATCTACTACCCCTGCTGCCATAGCTTCACTACCGTCCTCAAGTGTGATAGGCATCGCTGTAGCATGATACGGAGGGTCAAAGCCGTCTAAACTAGCCTCGTCAGAGATGTCAACAACTTTGCTCCACTCACCGTCAACTAGAGAGAAGCAGCTGACTCTGGTGATGTTTCTCTGTCCGAAGCCCCCGCCTCTTCCTCCAGCAGCATTGCTTACAGCTAGTTCCAGAACATAGATCCGATTCTGGTCTTGTTTACTATCAAGACGTATGTCCCTTACGCCGACGAGTAATGCAAGTCTGCTAACAGCCTTTTGTTTGATCAATTCGACTAGTTCTCTGAAAGCGTCATCCATGATGGAGAACCTTGAGTCACGGTTGAATTTCTTCTCCTTAAATCTCTTTACAGAAGGCGAGACCATCTTCCCAAGCATGAAACGGATTGTTCGCATAAAACTTATAGCCCATTGTCGGACTTTCGAGACGAGTGTCAAAAGAAACTGATTCCCAAGACAGAGTTCGGAATCAACCTGCCTCAGTTCCACCCCTATGAGTCTACCAGCCTCGCTCCTTTAGGCGAGTTCGCGGAGAAGGTTGAAGCCTTAGGGTTTGACTCCGTGTGGACTCTTGACCGCGTCTTTAGCTCTTTCCCCTTCCTTGAGCCTCTGAGTTCTCTGATCTATGTTGCTGCAAGAACGCGGCGGGTAAAGATCGGTAGCGCGATTCTCATGACTCCTTTGAGGACACCTAGCATCTTAGCTAAGACTGCCGCAACCATCGATTTTCTGTCAGGGGGAAGAATGATCCTGGGAGTAGCTTTGGGCGGTAATTCTGGTGAATATGCTGCCAGTGGGGTTCCGCTTAACGAGAGGGTTGCTAGGCTCATTGAAGGGTTAAGAATCATGAGGCTTCTCTGGAGTGAGAATGATGTCAGTTTTCAAGGTCGCTTCTGGAGCCTGAACCATGTGCATATTTCTCCGAAGCCTGTGCGGGAATCGGGTATACCTGTCTGGATGGGCGGCAGTCAGCAGGGTGCAAGTGTCAACGATGCTGCTGTGAAGAGGGCAGCCAAATATGGTGACGGCTGGCTGGGAGCGGGGTCAACGTCTTTGGATGCTTTTGCGGACTCCTACCTACGGTTTATGAAATATGCTAAGGAATTTGAGCGGGATCTTGGGAAGCTTGTGGCAGCTAAACGTGTTTACCTGCATGTAGATTCTGACAGGGAGAAGGCGAGAGGTATTCTTGAGAAGACTTTGTCAGCTTTCTATGGGAAGAGGTTTGACGTGGATGGACTGTGCGTTTATGGAAGCGATAAGGCGTGCGCAGAGCAGTTAACCCATTTTATTGAGGCTGGTGCACAGACGTTGATACTTCATCCAGTAGCTGATCATTTGGGGCAAGCGAAAGTGCTTGCCGAAGATGTAATACCCAAGCTGCGCTAAGCGTGTTCTTGCTGTTCTTATGCGAGATAACTGATGAGTGTAAACGCTTTCTCAAAAAATAACGCGATGGAGCTGAACTACATAATTGTTAAATAACGAAAAAGGAGAGATTATCAAACATGACCATATCTGCAGGCAGAATGGCTCTCGTCGTGATCTTAATCATAGGCGGCCTCTACCTGCTCCTAGATCGTACATCGTCTCCCATCAACCATGAAGCAATCGGCCTAGGAGACCAGCACGATGCACATTTAGTGGTCGGGATAGTTCTGATTCTAGTCGCAGTTTACGTGTACCGGTCAGGAAGGAAGAAGCCGACACAAGTAGCAGTACCACCAAGTACTCCTCCTTGACGCGGTCAGGCGCCTTTAGGCTATTAGCGATTACCCTGTCTCTGATTACGGCCGCAATTCACCTAATCCTCTCCACCGTCAATCTAATTCCAGATGAAGCAACGGTAGGACCACTATTCGTGGCCATGGGTATGGGATATGTCGTAGGAGCTATTGTCATCTTCCTCAAAAAGGGCTTCTACCGGCTCATCATCTTCTATTCGGCCGCCCTTATACTCGCATATGCCACGAGCAGAGACGCTCTTCCAGTCGAGCCTATCGGAATAATTACGAAGCTTGTTGAAGGACTTCTGATAGTATTACTCTTGCTGCTCATCAGAATCGAGACTCGTGGTGCAATATCCTAGGATAGGTCCGCGCCGAACAGTCAAAGTTAAACGTCGAGTCTGCGATGACTAAGGGCATGAAATATGTTAGACCGAGGGGTTGGAAGGAGCCCGCCATCTACTCCCAAGGCATAACTGTAGGCAACATGATCTTCCTGGCTGGTCAGACAAGTACTGACGAGGAGGGTAGAACCATAGGAATAGGGGATATGAAGGTTCAGGCGAAACAGGTCTTTGAGAGGATCAAGAAGCTGCTCAAGGAAGCGGGGGCAGAGATGAAGGATGTGGTCAAGCTTAACACCTATGTGACAGATGTTCGAAGCTACGATGCTGTAAGAGAGATCAGAGCACAATACTTCAAGGGTCACAAACCGACCAGTACGTTGATCGAGGTGAAGGGCTTGGCCAAGCCGGAGTACCTGATAGAGATAGAAACAGTTGCCGTGAAAGAGAAGTAGACTGTTGATTAAGAATGGTTTAATAGTGAACTTGGCATCGGCATATCATGGTCTTCATATCAGATGAGGGAAGCAGCTTTGACGCCTCTCTCGACAAGGTTTGGAAGCTGAACGCATCTGAAGGTCAGCACCCTCATCCCAGTATGCGGAACTATGCTGTTCAACCGCAGAGCGAAACTATCTTCCTCTTTTCGTATGAATCCACTGTTGCTGGGCGAAACGAGAAGCATAAGGGCAGACTGACGCTTGCAGCTCCGCTAGGCTACTCCATGGAGTTCACGGACGGACCTTTCGCCGGTTCAAAAAGCTTCCAGTACTACATTCCTAAGGGAAGCAAGACCGGTGTTACTGTGGTTGGAGATTGGAGATCCCCTGCCTTATCTGATGTTCAGCTCAAGAAAGAGGTTCTAAAATTCCTCGAAACCGCCTACAAGGAGGATCAAGAGAACCTGAATAATCTAAAATCATGACATAAGGAAGTCTCTAAACCCTTCTTTATCCACCTGCGCGGTGGCATATGTCTTGGTCCATCGCATACAGCATACAATCTTTACCGTGATCTGGTAGACATAAATAGGGGGCTAATCCCTGCATGAATGCTGCAAGTTTACGTCCTACTGAATCGGATACGAAGAATCTGACTCTGTTTGAACGCGATATTGTGGTAGTAGAAATCGAGAATGAATTATTTGAATGAACTGGAATCTGCTCACCGAGTACTGAGTTATGGTGAGAGGTAATTAAGATGGGTAAAAGGAAGGTTTTAAACGAGGCTCACCTGAAGGAACTTGTGCTTCCCGAATCCGGGGAGCTTCTTGGTAGGGTTGTCAAACTCTTAGGTGGTGATCATCTCTTGGTGCTATGCACAGATGGTAAGACGAGATTATGTAGGATACGGGGAAAGATGAAGAGAAGAATGTGGATACGGGATAGCGACACCGTTCTAGTGGCTCCATGGGATTTTGACAATAACAAGGCCGACATAGTTTGGCGGTACATAAGAGCGCATGTCGATTGGCTCGAAACGAACAATTACATGCCCATGAGTTTGGGGCAACTAAGAACGCGTTAGTCTGTTCGATCAACCCCCGTACGTGCATGATTGAAGGCCTTGTCCTTGAGGAATGTTTGCAGGGATCATGGCTGCGTAAGTTGCTGCTATGGCACAGAGATGCTCCTTTCGCGGGATGATGTGCAGCGTATAGCCAACCTGGGTTTCAAAGAAGACTTCTTCGCGGTTGAATCAAAAGGCTTCAAGGTCCTCAGAAACCGCGATGGCAGATGTGTCTTTCACGATGGAGATAAATGCACAATCTACCCAGACAGACCATTAGGATGCAAACTGTACCCTGTCATCTTCGACGAAAACGTGAACCATCCCGTAAAGGACAAGTTATGTCCATTCAGAGCGGAGTTCCCCCTCCCATTCAAAGTCAGACAGGAGTCTTCAAAGGCGTACCTTAAACTGATGGGCGAAAGACAAGCCGACAACGAGAAGTAACGTTCGCAAAGACAGTCAAGATTTCGAAACATAGTAGTTTGGGATGTGGCTGCGCTAAGTCACTTCTAATGTTATTAAGGCCGTTATTTTGATGCTGGTCATGATGCGGTGTGAAAGCTAGGTTCAAAACGAAGTGCGCGGAATGTGAAAGCGATATTAAGGTGGGTCAAGACATAGTCAAGTATAAGGACAGATGGGTTCACAAGAAGTGTGCGCCTGAAGAAGAGGTATAGCCTTATCAAGTCAATGTTGACTGTGGATTTGTTCACCAAGCTTGGCTAGCCCAATGAATACCACTCGTCGTGAGTGGTTCGTGCATAACTAGGACGGCAATGCTGACTTAGTATGGCATCCAAAGTCTTGAAGATTCTTGTCAGGCCAACCATGATTCACGGAACGCTTGTTTCCATACCGTCTGGTCGGGCCGTCCAGCTCGTCCTGCTTAACCTTCCGCCCTTTCACCTGAACCTAGCTCTGATCTGGATGCACTATGGTTGTAAGCATTGATGAAGCTTATTGCAAACAGGTCGGCATGCTTCTCTGTCCCTCTGTGCTTACCCGCGAATTGCCTCAAATGGTGATAAAATTCGTGCAGAATGGTATGGGGGTCATAAAGATATTCTCGTCGGACAGCAAGTATTTCCTTTCTGCTTGCAGAGTACACTGCTCTGACTCCCTTGGAATGGCCCTTAACGACGCCCACGCTTAGCTTAGGTTCTTCAACGCGGAAATGTTTGCTCAGGAGAGTCAGCGCTTTTTCAGGCTGAGAGTCCAGTATTGTCGCCACGACTAACGCTTTGAATCGATCATCAGGCTCTGAGACCAATGCTACAGCCCAGTGCGTAAGAAGCCTGTTGTCCTATCTATGTTTACACAATTACTCATTCAAGAGTAGCGTATCTCTGGACCTTGCTAACTTTGCCATGCGAAGAGGTGGGTCAATTTATTTGAGCATGAAATGATGGCAGATTTCGATCTTCTTGGCTCTAGACATTCTTTTGATTTGCACTTCTCTTCTCATAGCAGTTGAGAGACTTCTGCACTTCTCGTGATAAACGAGTTTCACCGGGCGTCTGCTCCGCGTGAATTTTGACGCTGTTCCTTTGTTGTGCTCCTGTAACCTCCTCTTGATGTCCCGTGTATAGCCTGTATAGAGATGTCCAGTCCTACATTTCAAGATATAGACGTGGTAAGCCAAGATGTTTGCCGCCTTAAATTCCACGTTGCATTGCATGTCCAGCAGCTAGTTATATGTCTGCTATCTTCACATACGAGACAATTTTTCCTCCTTCTCTCACTCAACAGCCATATATCAACGCCAGAAATAGTGCAGCAGAGGAATTGGATGGACCGGGAGGGATTTGAACCCTCGACCTCTGCCATGCCAAAGCAGCATCCTACCAGGCTAGACGACCGGCCCACTAAACCAGCCTCCAATGCAGCGTCCAAATATACCTTACACCACTAGATTCTTCCAATGCAGTAACATGAAACAAATCAGTCTACAGGGGCTCTGTTTCTCCACCTTCGTACCCGCCGCCAATCACGTAAGCATAGAAACAATTCCTGAGGTCCATCTGGAACCATAGAACAGGAGACTATCTGGGCTGTGTCACAGTATCAACAAGTGCCAACCGCTTCTCTCTTTCAACCACGTCAACAGCCCTCTTCAACGCTGGAGCCACGTCCCTCGGATCTTCAATAGGTCCCTCACCATGAAGGCTGAAAGACTCGGCCAGCTTAGCAAAGTCTGTAGCAGGCTCCTCCAGCCTAATGCCTATCACCCGGTTCTCCACAGGCCTACCACGCACCTCAGCCATATGCTCCTGATGCCTCTCATCATTAAAGTAAGACCGGTTATTCAACATCACCACCAACATAGGAATCCTATGATGAGCAGCAGTCCACAGAGACGAAGGCGTGTAAAGCAAGTCACCATCCGCCTGAAGAGCTACGCACAACCGCTTAGACCCCTTATGGGCCAAAGCAACACCCAACGCCCCTCCAAACCCCGTACCCGTGCCATGCCCCTTACCCCCATACTGATAGAACCTACTCCAATCCCAGAGCTTCCGAGCCCAACCATTCAAAGTCCCAAAGGTCAAGACCCAGTCACGACTTTTCACAGCCTTCCAAACCTCAGATGCTAGAAAAGAGAGTGCTATCGGCTTCTCGCCCCGATGCTTATCCGCCTCGGTTCTCCACTGCTTTCTGAGTTCTTGATGCTTGTCAGATAACTTTGCTTTCCTTTCCTTTAGCTCGCTCTTCAAATTAGATTGCCTAGAAAGCTCCTTTTCGCATAGCGATACCAGCACTGGAACAGTAATTCTACTGCTCCCGGCGAGCCTAAGATCTAAAGGGGCGAGCCTTTGGTAGCTCTGAGCCCAGCTACCCGGGTTATAGAACTCCATTCCTGCCTCAATCACGCTAGCATCTGCAGGCAGTAGCCCTTCAACCTCCCTGGTGAAATGACTCTTCTCAAGGTTCACAGCACCGTAAAGATCATGAGAATTCAGGCAGAACACCACATCGCTTTTACGCAGCAGCTCAACCCGATACCCAGTCAAATCCAACGGATGAGTATTCGGAAAATTGAATCTGCCCCCCAAGTCAACCACCGGAGCAGAAAGCGTCTCCGCCAACTCCACAAGCCTATTCATATCCCCCTGATTCTTAGCGTAAAACTCCGCCAAGATTACAGGGTTCTCTGCGTCAACCAAAGCCTTGGCGGCAGCCTTCAAAGCATCAGGATTAGGCTGGGGGGGAGGAGTAGCCGGATAATCATTAACATCGGGAAGCCTAAACCCTTTGGGCACCGCTGCCTCCTGAAGATCCACGTCGAAGCACACATAGGTAGGACCCTCAGGCTCAGCCACAGAAATTCGGCAAGCCCTGATAAGAGACTCTAACGCACCCTCAACCCCTTCAGGCTGATCATCCCACTTCACATACTCTCTAACCAGGTTCCCTTGAACCGCAGCTGTGTGAACCCAGTCTATGGTCGGCCTCCTATGCGAGACATCCAGAGGACCAGTACCGCCCAATACGAGCACAGGAACCCTCTCAAGCCAAGCATCATAGATCGCCCTTGTTGCGTGCTGTAAACCCACAATATTATGCACAATAGCCACGCCCAGCCTCCCAGTGGCCCTAGCATAGCCGCAAGCCATGGCCACTGCAGTCTCCTCATGCGTACACAGAACAACCTCAGGCCGACTGTTCCCCACAAAATTAACCAGCGAGTCATGAATAGCCCTAAACGTAGCCCCAGGATTAATCGCCACATACTCTACGCCCAACTCGCGCAGCAGACTCACAATAGCATCAGAAACATACTCGGGCTTCTTCAAACGAACCACAGGTACAGGAGTATTACTTCTCCTCAAACGCATCGTCCAAGCATCAAGAAACTCCATGTGATAAGCTTACCCTGCCTACAAGCAGTATCTTTTCCATGAGTATCACATCAACAAAAGAAGTGGACTTCAAGTAACGATAACCTGTGCAACGGTCGTGGTACAAAGTTGCCGATTCTTTTTTCCTCCAGTATACGACCTTGGGTGCTGATAACCTAGTGGATATCCGAGCAGTCTTAGAGAGAAACTCTATGCTAGATTACGTCATCGGAGAAAACAAAAAAGAAGGGGGGATTCCCCTTCTACGTGAAGTAGCCTTTGAAGATCTCTGACCACTTGTTGGGATCCTTGAGTATGTCCTCGTTTCGAGGGAATACTTGGAGTCCTTGAGGCATCACTTTGCCCATGGATCCAGGATGATCTAGGGAAGGGAGTGGTGGATTTCTTCCTGTGTCTGCCATAGCCTTCTGGCCTGCAGGGCTGAGGAGCCAAGTGACCCAGAGCTTAGCGAAGTTAGGGTTAGCCGCCTTGTCGGTGACGCCTACGTAGGATCCTACTGAGATGGATACGCCTAGCGGTTCTTCCGTTGGCCAAGCGACCTTCACGGGTGTGTCAGGCCTCTGCTTCAGAATATCGTTGATATAGGCTATTCCTATCGGGAATTCACCCGCCACGACCTTGACGTAGGCTTCAGTGCCACTGCCTGTGAGGATACCTGTGTTGGCTGCTAGACCCTTCATGAAGGAGTCCCATCTTTGCTGTCCGAGGGCAGGTTGCAGATCTGCTAATAGGCCGCTAATTAGGCCTGCGAGGGTTCTGGGATCTTGGAGAACGATCAACCCTTTCCATTCGGGGTTGGCCAAGTCCAGCCATCCTTTGGGTGCGTCTTCATCTTTGACCAAGTTTGTGTTGTAGACCATTACCCCGGAATTCAGGTTGGCTACGTACATTACTGGATTCTCTCTATTCGGCCAGATATGCGCATCATTATAGAGATCTTTGTACTTCATTTCTGGGAATGGTACGAGGAACTCGTTCAGTTGGCTTATCATGGCGTCTTGGGTTTGAGCCAACACATCGGCTGTTGGCGCGCCTGCTTGATACTCGGAAAGGAATCGGTTTCTGAGTGGTGCGAAGCCCTCTATGTATCTCCCTTCAGCCGGTGCCCAAGGATAAGTCTCCCTGAACCTCGGCCAAATGATGCTGGTGAAGTCTGGGGCGTCCCAGGTGCCGTAGATAATGGGTGCCTGCTCTTTCTTTGCTGCTTCTTCAAGTGCTCTGTCTGCTTGTATTGCCTCTAGTTCTTGCTGTGACTGCTGGGCTGCTTGTTCTGCCCGTGCTACTCGTTGTTCTGCTTCTTGAAGCGTTCTTTCTATTGTTCCTATCCTTTGTTCTACTTGGCTTGATACTCCTCCGATGCTGACGGTATACGCCAGGGTTGTAGCGCTGATTAGGATTGCTATTATGGCGATAGATAGAGATATTTTTTCAACCATAGCAGTACGCTAAAAACCCTCTGAATTATATAAGCCATGTGGCGTAAAATGATGATACCATAAGATAGCATCTTCATAGCCGTGGGAGCGATGCTATACCCGATCATACTATCATAATCCCATGAGGGATGTGTCCCTAAGCTTTACGAAGCTAGTGTCTCTTGAGTAGACATATATGAGTGACAAGACGAAGTTGCTTGCACCATGGTGAAGCTAAGAGTTGGATTTAACCAGCAGCAAAAGCAATTGCTGGACAAGCTGTTGCAAGAGAAACACTTCGGAGAGACATATCCCGGGGTAATAAGATCCGTCTTCGAAAAATGGCTCAAAGAGGAAGGGCATCTTGACGCTTAACTATGGTTCCAAGAGACTAGACCTTACACTCCAGCCTGTATCAGGCAGAGCTCTACCCGTTCAGCAAGGAGAGATCCTAAGATTAACGCAGATGGAAGAAGGCGGTCAATGCGTTGACTTCAACGCCTTCAACCTCCACGATCATAAGGAGCATATGGAGGTTGGGGCTATCAGATCGACCACCGGCTTCAGACCCAAGAAAACGGACATAATCTTCTCGAATCCGCCTAGGTACAGACCTATGCTCGGAATTATCGAAATGCCACCAACATGCGTTACGGACATACTGGGCAGAGCATGCCACGCAACTCTCTTTGAGGCGAGGAACGGTTTCGAGATCCATACTAATTGTCAGGATACGTTAGCTGAATGTATCGCTGAATACGGTTTGACGCCCGACGATGTCCATGCCTCGTTCAACATCTGGATGTACACTGAGTGGGATAGCGCCGGCAGATATCGAAACCCAGGACCCAACCCGGGGAGAAAAGGAGATCATGTTGATCTGCTTGCAGTCTTCGATATCCTAGCTGTGCCAGCCACCTGCGGCTCTGACGTGGTTCCGACGAATAATTACTCCCTAAAACCAATCCAGGTCGAAGTGTATGAAGCGTCGAAGGATACTTCGAATTTGGCGTCAAGAATAATGGCGAGGGCGGGAAGCTTCAGGAATCAGCAGCGGGTTCCCAAAGACTTCCGGGTAAGCAAGATACGGGCTGAGAGAGAGTTAGAACCAGTTCCAAATTTTAAACATCATTTCATCAATTACCCACTACGAGACGAGTATTTTGAGGTCGATATACCAGAAAGAGAATACGATATTATCAAGGAGATTCTTCGAACCGGCTTTGGGACGGATGAAGGAGATGTTGTTAGGAGAGGCGTTATGGGATGGTGCACGGTACATAGGGCGAGGAGTCGAGATTGGGCGAAGATCCCATTGGGCTGGTTGTAAAAACAGGGTTTCCTAGACCTTGGGTCTGCATGAGGCTGGTTTAATGAGAAGTCTGCGCACTTGCAGGGTTCGAGCTCAAGGTAGACAGGGTTAGTCGTCCTCCCACACATCAGCGCCGCTATCCACGTTTTCTCCTGTGAACCCATTTTTGTATGGGCCAGGGCAACCTCGAGAACTTCAAGCTTACGCGCTTCCACGCTAAACTTACGCTACTACCCAAGGTGGCCAGAAAACTTCAAGGCAAGAAACAGACATACAACTCCTAAGAGGACTCAACATCCTCATCTAGAAACCGTCACCATTCAAATCGACTCGCTTAACACCGATTCAACACAAAAAGAGAAAGCCCACACCAACAATTGGCAGCAACGAGAAAAACATAATTCCAACATCCACCAAGTAATCAACAGTCAACAACCCATGATCAAACAAGTCACCATAGTAATGGCCCACTGGTGCCCCCACTGCGACCCACCAGGCCTAGAAGCAGCTCAAAAAATGGCCAAAGATCTGAAAGTACCAGTCAGAGTCTTAGACATAGACATCAGGGAGCAGGAGAAGCAGGCCGATGACGTCGTCTTGAAACATGGAGACTGGTCAGAAGACTACACCATCCCACAGATCTTCCTTGAATATGCCGATGGAAGAGTTCAACACGTCTTCACCGGTTACTCTGAAGGTGTGCGAGTAACGAAAGCCAAGCTGGAAAACCTGTTCAAGAGCAACTGGTATAGGGATCTATTAAGTAACCAGAAACCTGTGATTGAGGGTAGATCTTAGAAGCCCCGTTGCCGGCAATCGGGGCAAGTCTTCAAACCCTCTCGAACACTTTGCATGAAGAACTTCTTACAATTGGAGCAGACAAAGGGTCCCTGAGCATCTTCCCCAGATGCTGCTTTAGGAGGTGTCCAGTAGACCTGCCTAGTGATAAAGGGCGTTAAAGGAGAATTATTCTGCTTTGCAAATTCTTCTGCTTTGACGGCGTTTTCCCAAGGATGACGGGTCGCAACCCGTATCTCCTTGTTCCTGATCATGGCCCCCGGTATGTTTGCAGCCAAAGTCTTCTTGAACCACTCCAAATCCAGATCCATCTTTGGGCTGAAGTAGACTACTCTGGAAACATAGTTTCCCGAGCATACGTATGCGCCAACGAGCCTGTCTTCCTGCTCCGCTAACTCTCTGAATGATATGGCTTCGTCGCAATGCCTGTAACACTTGGCGTTAGAGACAATATTTTCTTCCACCATTTTACGGAAATTCTCCATGGTCAGCCACTAGATCTGTTTCTACAACTAATGCCAGCCGCATACATAACAGTTGCGCCCGGAAACCGTTCAAGCTTTTCTCTTGGGTAGAAGAGAGTAGCTGCGAATATACGCCGAGACATAGGGGTCGCTCTGCTCCCTATTCAAATCATCCGGAGTAGACACCTGAAGAATCCGGCCGTCCAGCATCACAGCTATCCGGTCAGCCAAAGCCATAGCATCACTGAGCTGATGGGTAACCATGATGATGGTCAACCTATCTGAATGCTGCATCCTGATCAACTCGTCGCGGATCTTCAGCTTGGTTATCGGGTCCAGGTGGGAAAAAGGCTCATCCAGAAGAAGAACCTTTGGGTTCACAACCAAAGCCCTGCCGATGGCCACCATCTGACGCTGCCCATCAGAGAGCTGGCTAGGCGTCCTGCTGTGAAGATGGGTAGGCAACCCGATCTTAGAGGAGACTTCACCCACCCTATCCATGATCTCTTTGCCTGAAAGTTTCCTCTGTTTCAGGGGGAAGCTAAGGTTCTGCGAAACAGTCATGTGAGGCCATAACGCGAAGTCTTGGAAAACAATCTGAACATCCCCGCTTCCCACACGAATCTTCTCTCTCGGAACACCACCTATCAGGATGACTCCGCGATCAGGCTTATCTAAGCCTGCGATCATTCTGAGAAGAGTGGTCTTCCCAGCACCTGTCTGCCCCAGGATCCCGTAGAGTTCCCCCTGCTTCACATCGATGCTGACACTGTCGACCGCCACCACTTCTTTGAAGGACTTGCCTACATTCTGAATAACAACGTCAGTCACAAAAACCACCCTCTCCCTCCATACCCTTCCAAAGGTATGGATAAATCTCTCCCCTTGGCGCAGAACAGAGGGCTCACAAAAATGGTTCTTGACACCCTGGCGAAATACTATGCCCTGAAAAGGGTTAACCGGCTTAGACGCATCATGAACGGCAAGAGCCTGTCAATATTTGAGAAATATGGCTTTCAGCTACACTTGGATCACCTAACCTATATAGGAAGAGCCCTGGAAGACGGCTGGCCCCAATACTACCAGCTTGTCAAAGCAAATGCATCCGACGGAAGACTAAGGACCACCGTGACAACAATCTCAGACGAAGTCAAAACAACAAGAATGGGGATCAAGGAACTGGCAGTAGAATGGGTAGACGCCCCTGTTCAAGCCTTAACCGTTGCAAGCAGTCCATTGATGTCGATGATGAACATTGTTCTCAGCGTCGTCTCCATCTTAGGGTTACGTTCACTAGTTAAGCGGCGAGCCATTCGTAGACTGATGGAGCCCCTTAACTCAAGTCCAGCCTCAAACCATTAAGGCGCAAATAACCTCATGCAAGAGTCAAGAACCGCCATCAAACTTTCTCATCAGTCTTTATATTGCCTATAGGCCTACACACCGCACACCGGCTCAAGCACCAGACACCAAAACCCAAACCTTCTCATCAACCCTACAACTGATGACAGTAATACCAAAGGTTAGCTGCAAGCCCTCCGGGTTCTAAATAGGCCTAGCTTTGCGGGTCTCGACTCTACCACTGCTCTTAGCCACGTAAAAAATGTCTCCCGCTCCAACAAAAATTCCTGAGGCCATTACGCCGGGTATGCTCTTGATCTCAACGCTGCGCCGCTTAGGTTCCCTTATGACACCAAAATCAGTGTCAAAGATCAAATTACCATTCTCAGTAACATAAGGATAACCCTTGCTAAGAACCCGTAACACTGGCTTTCCACCTATCTTCCGGAGTCTCGCCTCCACCTGAGTTCTAGCAAAAGGCACAACTTCCACTGGAATAGACCTGCTTAACACATCAACATACTTCTTCTCGTCAGCAAGAATCACCCGCCTCTTAGCAGCCTGCAAAATAACCTCCTCACGGAGCAACGCTCCGCCCCCACCCTTGATCATGTTAAAACGCGAATCAATTTGATCCGCTCCATCCACAGCCAAGCCGATCACTGGAATAAGGCTGGCCGAAGCCAACTCCAATCCTGCCTTCTCAGCAACCAGCTGAATCTGAAACGAAGAAGGAATAACTCTGACAGACCTCTTCAACTTACCTACGTGGTCACCGAGCCTCTCAACAAAGCGAGCAACCGTTGCACCGCTCCCCAGACCAATAACTTCTGCTCCAGCTACATGCTTCAAAGCCAGCTCAGCCATCTTGGCTAAAGCATCCTCTAAGCCCAATCTAACCACCATCAAAACACTCGAAACTTGCCGCGCAGATCCATACAACCGCTCTAGCTCTCTACATCCATCTGCTCAAGCCTTGCAAGAGCCTCAAGAACCTCATCCCTAACAGCCTTAACCCTCTCGTCAACCTCAGGCTTAACCTTCTTTTCCTCCGTCTTCTTCTCCAGAGGTTTCTCTTCCTGAGGCTTAGGAGCCATATGTTCAACAGGAGCCGGCCCCTTAACCGCCTTCAGCCTGCTCTTCGCGTCAGTGAGCCTGCTCTCAATCTGCCCCATTTTCCTATCGAAGAGACCAACCAACTCCTCCCTCAGCTGCTCCAAGTCGCCAACCTCAATGAATACATCAGTATTCTCAATCTTCTCCTCCACAATCCGAAGTTGCCCACGATATTTCCCAACAAGCTGCTCCCGCTCCTCCCTAGTCAATCTACCCTCAGCCTCAGCTTCAAACACTCTTCCAATAGCACCAGTCAACATCTCCTTCTCCACCGACAAAGCTTTCATCTCCCGCTTACGCTTCTCCAACTCAACTTTCTCAATGCTCTTCGCCAAGGAACGGGTCGAAGCAAACTCAAGAACGGGCATCTTCACAGACTTGGAAACACTCCTGCCCCTAGAATAGAAGACTACAACAGCTCCAGCTGCCACACCTCCCCCAGCCACTCCGAGAAGCGTTAGAAGATCCATAGGTTCCCACAAAGATTACTCTAACCACAAGTCAATGTCTAGTTAAACTTTCAGTAGTAGCAGGAGCAGCTACGCAGTCATCCACCGGTAATCTCTTAGCTTAGGCGAGGCCCCAAACCCACAGGATGAACACCGCTTGTTACGAAGATGGAAAGTTCGTTTCCCACACCTACGGCACATTATGTGTACCTTCTTGCGTCCTCTCCCGCCGAAACTTGTCGTCCCCTTAGTCACACTAAATCAACTCTAGCCGGGAGGAGGTGAGATTATCACCACGTTATCTCCCCTAACTATGATGGTGCCCAAGCCGTTGGTCTTGCCCTCCTCAACAATTTCCTCGGAGTTCTCAAGGACGAGATTCATATGCTGGTCAAAGCCCTGCAAGACTCCTCTCAGGGCTTTACCACCCTTAAGCTTGATCAACACCACTTTACCCAAGCTCTCATCCAAGACCTTCACTGCCATGTCTACGGACATCGATATCCCTTCTCAGCGTCTCTTGGCGACACCGTGAATGCTCCCCTTATTTATGCTTACAGAGCGTGTAAAACTAAATGGAAAACGATGCACCCAACACCAACAGCTTACCAAACAATAGCGGACGCACCGCAAGAATAGGCTTATCTAGAGTCCACACGCTGAACCATGTGTTTGAAGGAGCATAATCTGCAAAACAAAGAGGTCCGAGTCATCCTAGATATCTTGGCTC
>JACQRY010000219.1 GCA_016206275.1 Nitrososphaerota archaeon | reverse complement strand
GTTGTGTCGAGAACCTCGATCCGTGAATCGATTCAGACTACCTCTTTGTTCACTGTGCCTATGCACCGCGTTTAGTGTTATTATCTCTTTCGTTCCTTGTTTCTACTGGTTCTTGGGCGTTTGGGGGTTGTGCCGCTGTGAATCCGCCCTAGGGAAAGTTAAGAGTTGTATGGTGGTGATTTATTCCAATTGGGTTGTCAATGGATTGCTGGTTTCTTTGCGGGGGTTATTTACTAAGAACAGTAGCCTTCCTGTATCCGCGGAGAAAAAAATTCAGCTAGAATCAGCAAGAATTCTTGTTTCCCTCGGGGAACCGTTATTCGGTGCATAGAGCATTATGAAGGGGTGTCTGGGATTGCAAAGAACACTCATTCAGATAGGAGAAGTTTCGTCAGGACCTATGCAACAGGTGCTAGGCTTCTTGATACTCTTATCGCGATTCTTGTGAAACTGCTAAAAGCTAGCTAAGTTTACCTGGTATCGGATAGGCGTGGCTGCCAGAGAACTACTTGATGCATTGCTTCATAATGGGAAGAAGGACATCCCTGAAGTTGACGTACCCATTCTTTTAGGAGCACTCGAAACTCCCGACTTGGAAACCATCCATGAAGTAACAGGAGTAGGTGGAAGGGAAGCAATCAAGCTTCTCGTAAAGTTTCGGGAGTTAAGGACAGGCTTCAGAGCTAGAGACGTATTCCGTACCGTAGATGCTAGAGCCCTCATGAGAGAAACACTCACAATCCTAGCAGAATACGGGATGACACCCATATGCAGAAGCGCTTTGACATCTCTGACCCCTTCCCTGAGCAAAGAGGATAATGAAAAGAAGTTTGATCGGCTAAGGGAATTCCTTCAGACGTTCCAAAAGTTGGGAGGCCAGCAGATGCAAGATATATTGAAGCTTCTGGGCGAAGCCAGATTCGCCAAAGCCGAAGCTCAGAGACCACCTATGATCATAGTCTCCAACTCGGAGCAGAAGGATCGACTCCTGAAGAAATTCGGCTCACACATCAGAGTTGAAGTTGCAGATCCGCAGACCAAGATAAGAGAACTCATAGCGAAGGAACCTTACGTACTCTCCGCTGGCCCTATGAAAGGTGAAGGAGAGGCTATTACGATTAGTGAAAGCTTTGACGCCGTTGAGGTCTGTCCAAGCGTGATCATTGAATATTTTGTGAGGAGGCAGCCTCTTCTGCAGACCTTTGTGAGTGTCTCAAGAATTCTTGCCGATTTGCCAAACTTCTCCAACATGTTTGAAGAAGCAGGGTCCGCTCGAAATGTGCTGAAGATTCTGGACGAATTGCGGGAGACACCGGTGAGCCTTGAAGACTTCATTCTAGAAGCTGAGGAGAAGGTGAACGAGGAGGTCAAGAGGCTGAGGACCAGAGGTGGAGGAATGGAGGATCTGAAGATCTTTATCGAAGATCTAATCGTTCAGTCGTCTGACCGCCTTAACCTAGATGACGATGAGGTCAAACTTCTGAGAGAAGCTGCTTATGAAACTCCGGCTCTACCATTCACCTTCTCTCCACCCAAGATAAGAGCTCTAAGCGGCAGCTACAAGAAGCGAAGGGCTCAGGAGAGATATGTGAAACTGAAGGATGCAGCATCGAAGCTGGAAAAAGAAAGGGTCAAAGCAGACAGTGCTGTCCGTAGACTCTTCGAGCTTGACCTGCTCCTAGGTATTCTTCGCTTTGCAAGAGACTATGATCTGAGCATCCCTGAGCTCAACGATGGCAGAGGGATCGGTTTCGAACATGGTAGAAACCTGTTTCTTACCCAGGACCGATTGAAGGGGGCAGGCAAAGTGGAACCGGTCTCATACTCGGTCGGTGACACAAAGATCGAGCTCTTCGGCGCTGAAACCCAGGCAACCGTAATGCTGACCGGAGCTAACAGCGGGGGAAAGACCACCCTGCTCGAAACACTGGCCCTGATTCACATCCTCACACTGCTAGCTCTCCCAGTTCCAGCAAAGAAGGCTGATGTACCCCTCATACCTATCTACCTATTCAGAAGACGAACCGTCAGAAAGGTTGGAAGTCTGGAGTACGCCATCAGAATCCTAAGGCCCGTCATGGCCAAGCGTCAACCCAAGATGCTGCTAATGGATGAGTTTGAAGCGTTGACCGAGCCAGGAGCACTCGGAAGAATCATAGCTTCAGTTCTCAACAATCTACCGAAAGGGTCGCTCACCCTGTTCGTAACACATCTTGCCCGGGAAATACTGCCACACCTGAAGACATCTGTCAGAGTGGACGGAATCGAAGCGAAGGGGATAGATGGTCAAGGAAACCTGATCGTGGATAGGCAGCCTGTCTTCAACCACATGGGAACAAGCACACCTGAACTCATCATCAGCAAACTTTCAAAGAAGGCGAAGAGCAAGAGGCTTCAGAAGGCCTATCAAGACATGATCAGGCTGCTTGAAGCAGGGACGCCTCCTGCCGCATAAGTCAAATCATGCAAGTATCCGTTCGTGAAACGGTCTTAAAGGGCTATATGTCTAGGAATTGTGCTGGGGTTCAGCAACCTTAAAGATACATTGCAATGTTTTGTCCTATGTTTGAACCTCTATGGGCAGTAGAACAGATTCATCCGGCAGAGATTGAAGCTTCCTAGGTTCTTTGATGAGGTCCTTGACCGCTTCGAAGGCGAGGTCTATCTTCTTGCCTATTCGTTTCTTCACTTTCTGTGCGAACCTAGGCGTAGCCCATCTCCTTAACATATCTGTCGAAGTTCTGGCTTAATCCTTGAGCCTTATCGATCAGCCTACCCATGTCCATTTCGCCCAACCACTTCTTCTTTTTCCTCT
>JACQRY010000221.1 GCA_016206275.1 Nitrososphaerota archaeon | reverse complement strand
GGCAGATCAGTTCAACCCACAGACCCAGATTAACAAACAGAATGTGCAACTGCTAGAGATAAAGTGGATCTACCCAATGCCGGCACCGCTTGACATAGGAGGCTACCTCCTCTCTACGCAAGTGGGTTCGCAAGCAAATCCACTAGTTGTAGATGGAATAATCTATCAACCAACAAATTTTGGACAGATTATCGCACTTGACGCAGCGTCAGGGAAACTCCTATGGACTTACATTCCCGCTCTCAACCTCACGCAGGACATAGCAAGAGGAGTCATCATCGGTGACGCTGCAGGCGGGGCAGGATTGGGTGCCGGTCATACTCATGGCATAGCCTGGGCCGAGGGGAAGATCTATGCGCCTTATCCTCCATGTGATATTCATGTAGTTGATGCGTTGACTGGCAAGAAGGTCGCAGCGATCGCTGATATGTGCAAAGGCCCTATACCAGGAAACGAGCAAATGTCATATGAAGAGCAGAAGAGAAGAGGCTTCAATGTAGCCTGCTCTGGCAACTATAAGGGTGCTCAGTCTTACGGGCCCACCATCATACCAAAGGATAGAATTATCATTCAGTCAGCAGGTCCAAACGATGAAGGCAGTAGGGGAGCAAGAGGATTCTTTGCAGCGTATGATATGGACACGTACAAGCTGCTCTGGAGGTTCTTCCTTTCCCCTCCTCAAGGAGGAGGAGACCCTGAATGGTCGCTCAAACTTGCAGACAAAGGCTGGATTCAAGGAGTGAAGGCAAACACGCTACCAAGAGAAATCTTCCTTAATGACTGGGGTGATGCACGTTGCGTCTCGACAGGCCCTGCATGGGGTGAATATACCTTTGATGAAGAAACTGGCATTGTATATGTCGCTACAGTCCAGCCTTCTCCACAGGCTAATGCTACGTTCAGACCTGGCCCGAATCTCTTAAGCAATTCCATATTGGCACTCAAGTATAAGACTGGCGAATTGGTATGGTGGCACCAGACTACAACGCATGACATATGGGACTGGGACTGTGCGTGGAATCTGGTATCCGCAAAGATAAACTTTGGGCCGCCAAGAGGGGAGAAGAAAGCGGTATTCAAGGGCTGCAAGAACGCGATGGTCTTTATGCTTGATGCAGCTACAGGAGAAGCAATATGGACATTCAACCCACCTACCATATCGAGGGGAGAGTATGCCCCTACCTTCTTCCACCCCGGCCTTTCTCAGGCGGACTATAAGCAAATTCCCAATCTTTCGCCTCCGCCTGGATCACAGCTGAAATCGCAGAGGGACGGTCATGTTATGGCCGCGTGGGATCCAAGAGACCCTGATATCTACAAGCTCAGGTGGTGGAATGAGCCTAGGACGGATCCTGTGTGGACTAACCCCAACTGCGGAATTGGCGGAATAGAGGCTGACGTAGCGTATGCATACAACACTGTCTATGTGGGAACCTACAACTTTTGGTGCTACAACAGAGTAGTCAATGTCGGTCCAGGAACGCCCGGCGGTGGATCCGGCCGAACGGCAGTTCCTCCACCCACGCCGAGAGAGACAAATACGACATTCTACGCCCTTGATGCTGCCACAGGAAAGCCAAGGTGGTCTTTCTTTGTAAAAGGAGTAGGGTTCAGGGCAGGTAATACGGTCAGTGGGGGGGTAGTATACCTCCCGACCGCAGATGCCATGTTGCGAGGGCTTGATGCAGATACTGGCAAGGGCTTATGGGAGAAGTTCTTCGGAGGAGGACTCAATACACCACCGGTGATAGCTGCAACCGCGGATGGAAAGATGAGGCTGTTCCAAGTGTTCGGCAGGAATTTCGCAGGCGTAGGGCAAGCAGTTCCAGGTGGGTTGATAGCTATGGGTCTACCTGACAAAATACCTGAACCGCAAGTAGTCACAAAGGAAGTCATAAAGGAAGTAGTGAAAGAGGTGCCAAAAGAGGTAATCAAAGAAGTGCCCAAGGAAGTCGTCAGAACGGTTACAGTAGAAACGATAAACCCAATTTCCTATGCCGTGGTGGGAGTCGGACTGGTACTCATTGTCGTGGCTGGAGTTATAGTGACTCGAAGGAAGAAAGTATAGAGCCCTCGGCGAGAGGGCCCCTCCCACATTTTCAGGAGCCCCAATAATTTTCTCGGATTTGTAGTAATTAGACCATTTTCCAAAACTATAATAACCGACCTTTCGTGTAACACGAATTATGGCAAGCAAAGCTGTAATTGCCGTGGCCATTATAGTTGTAATCGCCGTCATCGGTGCAGGATTCGTCCTTATGCAACAACCTGCTCCTCAGCAGACCGCTCCACCGCCTCCTCCCCAGATATTCGTTCCTCAGGAAGGCCTACGAAGTTCTCTCATAGTGGCTTTGAACGCGAAAGGTGACATCAACCTGACCGCTGCGGCCAAAGCACTCAGTGGAGAAGGGATAATAGCAGACAAGCAGGGAAGATTGTATACTGCGGATAGGGTTACAACCGGAGAAGTCTACATGATAGACCCGAAAGATCCTAAGCTGGTTACGGT